>CAMWQV010000645.1 GCA_947176425.1 uncultured Clostridia bacterium | reverse complement strand
TGCCGGAATGTCTGGCTGTAAGCCGGGCATTTTCCAAACGGGCAGCGGCATTTTTCATCAAGTAAGGGTATTGCCGTTCCTCGCGCAGGACCTGACGCATTCGTTTTAATATCTTGGTATGCAAGTCTCCGGGACATTGTCCAAAATAGGCTGGGATGCTGCCTTTGACCTGCTCACAATAAACTAAATGCCGCTTATGGTCTACCTCCAGAACAACCCAAACATGTCCCGCAATAGCCAATTTTTCTCCTGCCGGCGGCGGCAATACCACGGTCCCTAGTTCTTGGGATTCACAACGAACGGTATATTCTTCATTTTCCTGAAAGACTCCATAAAACCGATAAGAATTAACAATCCGCTCTCCAGCAATTCCCACAATCAGGCCGCCCTGCTCTGTTCTCTGAAGATGGTCAGATTCTATAAGATGTCTCAACAGAACCTTATAGTCCTCTTGTGATATCCGATGGAAATAGTTTAGTCTCAAAACTCGGTCCGCCAGAGCACGGGGAGACAGCTCGCCGCAAGATGCTAAAGTTGACATCGTTTGGTGGTACAATAAACTATAAGGAAGCCGGTCCAAACGGGGCGGTTCCACCCAGCGTTCCTCCAGATAGAGCTGTACTAAAGCAATCCCCTGAAGCAGTTTCCAGGGAATCGTGGAGGGCAGCATAGCTCTTGCTTCCGGCTCATCCTCCCGCATAACAAACCACATCTCCTGCGGCTGATCTCTCCGTCCGGTCCGTCCCATGCGCTGCAGAAAGGAAGAGACCGTCCACGGTGCGTCAATTTGGAAAGCCCGCTCTAAGCGGCCAATATCAATTCCCAGTTCCATTGTTGCAGTAGTAACCGTTGTCATGCACCGGGAATCATCCTTCATAATTTCCTCCGCAGTTTCTCGATAAGAAGCGGAGAGGTTTCCATGATGAATGAGGAAACGGTCCGGCTCTCGTCTATATTCGCAATATTGCCTGAGAGTTGTTGTGACGGTTTCGCATTCCTCGCGAGAGTTAACAAATACTAAGCATTTTTTACCGCGGGTATATTCAAAAATATAGCCAATTCCAGGATCTGCTCCTGCCGGCGCTTCGTCTGTTTTTTCATCCAGCGCAGGCACAGCATCCATATCATCGTGATTTTTGTCATCGTGATTTCCGACAGCATTCTTTACATAGAAATGTTCCATACTCAGCCGCCATTTTGAGCTTTTCGCTTCGATTTTAGGAATCACTGTTCCACGCCTGGTGCCGAATGCCAGGAATTTTCCTGTTCCTTCCGGATCACCTATCGTGGCAGACAGTCCGATTCTCCGGGGTTCTACACCGGCCAGACGGCTCAACCGCTCGATAAGGCACAGAGTCTGTCCGCCGCGATCCCCGCGCAGGAGGGAATGGACTTCATCAATGACAACAAAGCGGAGATCACCGAAAAGCTTTGGGACAGCAGCGTGTTTATGCAGCAGTATGGCTTCCAGGGATTCAGGCGTGATTTGAAGGATGCCGGAGGGGTGTTTGAGCAGCTTGCTCTTGTGGCTCTGAGCTACATCACCATGCCAATGCCAGACGGGAATGCCGGCCTCGGCACAGAGATCATTCAGTCTTGTAAACTGATCGTTAATCAGAGCTTTTAACGGTCCAATGTATAGGCAGCCTACGGAAGCCGGCGGATTTTCTGTAAATAATGTGATGATCGGGAAAAAGGCCGCTTCGGTTTTGCCGGAAGCTGTAGAAGCCGTCAGAAGAATATGCTCGTCGGTGTTAAAGATGGCATTCGCCGCGGCAACCTGAACCGCCCGCAAATTCTCCCAGCCATTTCGATAGATATATTCCTGCACAAATGGAGCATACCGATTAAAAATACCCATAGTCTGTCCCTTTATAATTCAAATTCTGCAAATTCCTGTCCGGCGGGTTCTTCCTGTACTGCATTTTGTGCATAAGTGAAAGAATCGCTGCCCAGCAGTTCCCGCACTTTCACAGACGGATTTTGATACACGATATCCAGTACTTCAATAAAATCACGGATGACTTCTCTGGGAGTGATATGAGAGTCAGCGCCAATCCGTCCAAATTCAATTTCGATGAAATCCACCATATCCTGCTGTGCAACAATCTGGGAATACTCGTATAATCCGGCATGAATATCCGCCAATTTTTCCACAAGAATCAGCATTTCCTCTGGAGTTAGGGGCTGAAGACGGATTACAGGGGAAAGAAGATCTCTATGCTGTCCGCCAAACCGTCCCTCTGCCAGCCGCGAACGAAGAGCTTCATAGCTGTAAACGCCGCGTCTGGAATCCTCCATACACTGCGGTGTGCCGCACATAATGATTCCCAGATATTGGGCTTTGCCCTGCATGGTGTCATTATACATGGTAAGGATTTTTTCATAGTTGTACTGCCTTGTGACAGCATTTGGTATTTTATAAATATTCACCAGCTCATCAATGAGAATCAGCATACCGGCATAGTTGGCTTGTTTCAGAAAGCAGGCAAATAATTTTAAATACTCATACCAATCATCATCTGTAATGATAATATTGATTCCCAACTCCCGGCGGGCTTCTGTTTTTGTGGTGTATTCCCCACGGAACCATTTGAGAACCTTTGACTTGGTTTCATCATCGCCGGAAAGATGGGCTTGGTAATACAG
>CAMWQV010000644.1 GCA_947176425.1 uncultured Clostridia bacterium | reverse complement strand
TAGCTGCCGACAGCTTCATTACAGACGGGCGTTGTCCCGCACAGAGGGGAAATGCCCTGGAAACAGGAAAAGCCCTCACGGTGGAGGGCTGGTGTGACGCCTATTCGTCGGCGTCGATTACCTCAAATTCGTCCTTGGCCCGCAGTTTCAGCCGGTGGTCAAGAAACTTCTCAATGTCGAAGCGGTTCTTCTCGTCACAGTCCGCCGTGTACTTGAAATTGGGATGCTTTGTCAGGTCATACTTGTCCGACAGGAACGGCCTCACGCCCCGGAGCTGAAGGATACACTTGCCGCCGTCCAGCACCGCCAGCTCATCCACGCTCGCCAATTCGTGGCCTACCTTCTGATAGTTGACGCTGTGGGATTCCTGGCTGCCCCGGCTTATCCCGGTATTGAACATATCTATGGTTTCCTTGCCCAGGGCGGCGCTCAGTTCTTTCAGGGTGGTTGGCTCACTTCCTCCGAGGAAAATACGGGTGTCCATGTTGCCGATGATGGTGTCCGCGTTGTCCTTGTAAATCGCCTTTAACTGGCTTTGCGCCTGCAATACCAGACAGGCGGAAATCTCCCGGCTTCGGATAGTCGCCACCAGCTTTTCCAGGTTCGGTATCTGCCCAATGTTGGCGCACTCGTCAATGAGGCAGCGCACATGGACCGGGAGCCGCCCGTGGTACTGGTCATCCGCTTTCTCGCACAGCAGATTGAAAAGCTGGGTATAAATCATGCTGATGAGAAAGTTAAAGGTGCTGTCCGTGTCGCTCATAATGAGGAACAGGGCGGTTTTCCAATCCCCCAGGGTGTCCAGCTCCAGCTCGTCATACCGGGTGATCTCCCGCAGCTCGGCAATATCAAAAGGAGCCAGCCGAGCGCCGCAGGAGATCAGGATGCTCTTTGCCGTCTTTCCGGCGCTGAGCTTGAAAAGTTTATACTGCCGGACGGCGAAGTGGTTGGGGCTTTTCTGCTCCAGCGCCTCAAACATCTGGTCAACAGGATTTTGGAAGGTTTCATCGTCCTCCCGCACCTCCATAGCGTTCAGCAGGGTGATGAGGGTTCCGAAGTTCTGTTCCTCCACGGGCGCGACATAGTGGATATAGGCGATAAGCGCCGTGTAGAGCAATTTTTCGGCCTTTTCCCAGAAGTCCCCGTCCCCGCCGCTCTTGCCGTCCCCCTTGGTGTTCGCCATCAGGGTCGTTACCAGCTTCAAAATATCCTTTTCATCGTGGATATAGGCGAACGGATTATAGTGCATCGACTTTTTGAAGTTGATCGTGTTAAAAATCTTGATACGGTACTTGTTCCGCACCAGAACAGCCCCGCATTCCTCGACTATACCCCCTTTCGGATCAGTAATCACATACGAACTGTGGCACTGTAAGAGGTTGGGCTTAATCCAAAACCTTGTCTTGCCGCTGCCGGAACCGCCGACAATCAGCACGTTTTTGTTCCGGGCGGTTTTGGGGTCTGCCGGACGGCTGTTCATCGTCAGGCTCTCCGTCCGGGTGAGGATGACATTGTTTTCAAACACGGGGTCCGCAAAAGGGGCAATATCTTTTGGACCGCCCCAACGGGCCGAACCGTATTCCTCATTGTGGCGGTATTTCTTGGCGTTTTTTCCCCGCACATATACCACCAGCCGGAACCCAGCGCCGACAGCGATGCCGACACACAGGTCGAACGGATGAAAGCTGGGCATGGGGTTACTCCATGCCGCTCCCATCGAGCCGCAAAAGCTGATGATCTTTGTGCCTAAATCCGCTCCGGTGGCAATCCGCCACGCCTCCCCGACATTGGTGCAGAACAGCCCGATGAGGACATAGGGCAGATTCAGGAGCAGGAACTTCTTCATTTTCTGGTTCATCGCTCACGCTCCTGTTTCTTCTCCCGCACCTTGGAGGGGACAAGTCTGGCAAGGTCTTTCAGGTGCGCCAGGGCTTTCAGCACACTGGGCCGCTTCTCCTTGCAGGCCAGCTTTGCGGAATACTCCTTGAAAGCGGCGGTCAGCACGTCGGCGTCCCTCGCCTTGAAGAACACCATGAAGCGGGGCGGGTCCTGGGTCACGTCCTTGCGGATGGCGTAGTCCACGCCGTACTTGTTCAGCACCCGCTCAAAGTCCCGGATGCCGCTTTTGGCGATGTCGATCTGCTGCGCCCCCTGGTCTTTGCGGATCAGCTTTTCCACCGACATTTTGCCGTGGTCCCCCTCCGCCTTGACCCTTGCCCGGTGCTGGCAGTATTTTCGGAACGCCGCCACCAGCGTCCGCCCGGTCAGCTTGCTGGTGCTTATCATCAGGTTTACGGTCCTGTTTTCAACTTCCTCCTGCAAAACTCATTCCCCCTTCCTGTGAAAACGGCGATGGAGGAAACCGCCGGGACTTCAGATGTGGAATGCCGGGAAGTCCTTGCCGTCAGAGTACAGGGTCACGGTATGGTCGGCAAAGTAGACCACGGCGGCGATTACATCCTCTGCGGAGAGGGAAACGCCGTCCCCATCCTCATCGTACTTGTAGACGATTACGGGGCCGAGCAGATACCGCTCCTTGCCGAGGTTCAGGACACGCTGCCCGTCAAAGACGATAGCCAGCCCGGAAACGCCCAGCTCATCATCGGACCCGACCTCCAGGCATTCGTACTTGCCGCGGCTCTCGACTTCCT
>CAMWQV010000643.1 GCA_947176425.1 uncultured Clostridia bacterium | reverse complement strand
GGACGGCCGCTGGCTGGGTGCGGAGGACAACGCGCAGGCAAACAAGGTCTGCGTTATCAATGCGGCGCTTGCATCGGCCCGCGGCTTGAAGGCAGGCGATAGAATCAATATCAAGCTGCGCGACATCCCTTGCGGCCGCCTGGGATATTTTTCCAGTCCTCCGGAAATAATGCGGTCCCTGCTGTTTGATTATGCAGAAACCGACATGGATGCCTATGAGATCGTTGGCATTTATGATTACCTCACTCCGAACCGGAAATCCTTCCTTGCGAATAATACTTATATTCCGTCATCTGTTGTTCCGGATTCCTTTGTAAACTTAGGGATTTCTGCTATAGATGAGGAATATAAGAGATTCTTTGGCTCGGTCATACAGCCGGAAACAGTCAGCTTCACCCTCACCTCTCCGGACGGCGCGGCGCAGTTCCTGGTGGATGTCCGAAGCGATTTGGAGGATATGGGCTTTGAAGTCCAATTCCTGGACAATAACTGGGATACCTTCCAGGCAGCGGCGCGGCCTATGCACCAATCTGCTCTCCTGAATGTCCTTATTTTCGTGCTGGTCCTGTTGGTGACTATCTTCCTGCTGACCGTTATCTACTACCGGATGCGGCGGAAGGATATCGCTGTTGCCAGGGCTTTGGGGGTATCCGCTTCCCGCTGTGCGCAGGAGGTATCGGTCCCGTTGGTTCTGCTGGGTATTCTGGGTATCAGCGCGGGGAGCTGGCTTGGCTGGGCGTACACTCTGCGCAACGCTGTAAACACGCTCGCACCTCTCAACGGATTGGGAGAGAATGTCACGGTCACGCTGCCTGCCCTATGGCTGGCGGCGCTGGGCGGCGGGGTGCTGGTTCTGCTGGTACTGGTGACGGCGGCAGGCGGGGTATATCTCTCCAGCCGTCCGGTGCTGACGCTGATGCAGGGCGGCGCACAGGCGGCACGGAAAGAGCGCGGTGAATCTGTTCAGACCGCTGCTGTCCCCAGCGTACAGCCGGCCATTGCGTCCATGCACCGAATGCCCGCTGCTGCTGAGAATATGAGTGCAGCCTTTGTATTCCGTTTTGTTCTGCGGCACATCAACCGTTCCAAATTGAAATCGGTCTTGGCAATATTGCTGGCGTTTGGGTTCACCGCAGGACTGGCAGCCATTCAGCTGTCTATTGCCGGAAGTCAGGAGAAAATTGACTGGCTCTATGAAAACACGCCGGTAAAAGCGGAACTGGTGCAGGCAGATACCAGCCAGGCCACGCAAAGAAACAGCGGTTTTATCCGGCAGGACACGATCGATACGCTTTTGCAGAGCGGTTATATTACCGACGCCTATCTGGAGGGCGCAGCGAATGGCGTGGTCATACGTTATGTACCTGGTATGGAGGACAATCAGGCTGTCCATGTAACTAAGGACTATATCAATAAAACTGTCCGTGCTTTTGGAGATGAGGAAACCTTTCTATCCCATGCCGGAAGCGGCAGCAATGTGACCATCACATACTTTGACGGATGGGACGGAAGCCTTTTCGCTCAAGAATGGACGGAGGGACAATTCCCGGTGGTACTTCCCAAAGCGGTCTATAAGGCGTTTGGAGACAAGATTGCGCTCTCCTGCAAGGGATTCCAGGTCTGTGAGGTGGCGGGATACTACGAAGGAGAGGCAGCAGGTGAGAACGGTGAGACAGACCCGGTACTGATTCCGCTCAGCGCATATCAGCAGATGGGCAGCAGCCGTTTGGTATACTGCAAAGCCCAGGTAACGCTGAATCCGTCCCTGAACCGGGAACTGGAGGCGTTTACCCGGACGCTGCTGGAGATTTCCGGCAGTCAGCGGGGGGCGGCGTCGCTTCGGGCGGTAGTCTGGGATGAGGAACTGCGTCTTGCAGTGGCTCCGCTGGAAAACAGTGTGAAGCTGATGCGGGTGCTGTATCCCGTAACGCTGGCGCTGTCGCTGCTGGTGGCGGCGGGGCTTGCGGTGCTGTTCGTGATGACTTCCGCGAAGGAAGCGGCAATTCTGCGGGTGTTGGGGACCTCCAGGCTGAAAAGCTGTATTATGCTGGCGTTGCAGACAGCGTTTACCAATACCGCGGGGCTGCTGCTTGGACTGGCGGGCATCCTGCTTTACGTTGGGCGGACACAGCCGGGACTGCTGGGTATTTCGGTCCTGTGCGCCCTGCTGTATGGACTTGCCGCTGTTTTTGGCTCGGCAGCCAGTGCGTCTGTTATGACAAGCAAAAATCCTTTAGAAATCCTGCAAATTAAAGAATAGAGGGGAGAATATCATGAGCGAACTGAGAATGGAACATGTCAATTACCGCTATAAAAATGCCGCACGGCTGGCTTTGGACAACGTCAGCTGCACGTTTCAAACCGGAACCGTGTCCGCTGTGGTGGGACCCTCCGGCAGCGGCAAGACAACGCTGCTGTCTATTATGGCGGGACTGGACCGCCCGGAGAGCGGGAAGGTTTTTATCAACGGCGACGACCTTGCCGGACTGGACCTGGACGCTTACCGGCGGGAAAAAGTATCTGTTATTTTCCAGGCTTTCCAGCTCTTCCCATTGCTGACGGCAGAGGAAAATGTATGTTATCCGATGGAACTCAACAGCATACCCGTCAAAGAGGCGAAAGAAAAAGCCAAGACGCTGCTGGCAAGCGTAGGCA
>CAMWQV010000642.1 GCA_947176425.1 uncultured Clostridia bacterium | reverse complement strand
ATTTTAGAAGTAAAGGGCCTGCAATATTCCTACGAAAACAAAAAGCGAGTTCTGCGTGGCATCAATGCCCAAATGGAAGAGGGCAAGATGTATGCCATCCTCGGTTCCTCCGGGTGCGGGAAAACAACGCTGCTGTCCCTGCTGGGCGGTCTGGACAGCCCCTCCAGCGGCCAGATTTTGTATCAGGGTGAGGACATTGCAAAGACGGGCCTTGCCAGTCACCGGCGCAGTCATGTGGCGTTTATCTTTCAGAGCTACAACCTGATCGATTATCTAACGCCTGTAGAGAACGTGGCGCTGACCGCTAAAAAATCCCCTCTGCCTATTTTAGATCAGTTGGGATTGACCGCGGAAGAAATGAAGCGGAATGTACTGAAATTGTCCGGTGGCCAGCAGCAGCGTGTTGCGATTGCCCGCGCTCTGGCCAGTGATGCACAGGTCATTCTTGCTGACGAACCGACAGGAAACCTGGATGAAGATACTGCCGCAGAGATCACAGCCATTCTCAAAGATGCGGCCCATACCTCTGGAAAATGCGTTGTCATTGTGACACATTCCAATGAACTTGCAAAAGAGGCTGATGTAATCTTCCAGCTGCGGAAAGGCGACTTGCAGATTGCTGATGTCTCTGATACGGAGAACCATAAGAAAAGATAAGATCAACGATTTTTCTCCTGCGGCGGTTTTGAAGATTCAAAGCCGCCGTTTTTTCGTCACTCACCAAAATATAAATAATAAAGTGTAGGTAACATATACTTTTATTTATTTCTTTGGATGAATATAAAGTATACAATGTAGGTGGGTGATACTAATATGGCTAAAGTGAAAGACTGTCCCGGTTTTGAAACCTTTGGAAAAGACGTAAAGAATGCAAGACTCGAAATGCGGATATCCCGGCAAAAACTTGCAGAAACCCTACATATCTCGCAGGTTTATCTCGCCAATATCGAAAATGATGACTCGATCCCAAGCCTGCCCATAATCATTCAGCTGATAAAAATCTGCGGCCTGCCGGTTGAGCGTTACTTTAATCCGATCATTATGTGCGATGCAAGTGAACAGCGTCAGCGGGTCAGTCACAAAGTGAAGCTATGTCCAGAGGAATATCTGTCAATTATCGAAGGCGCTTTGGACGGAGCCATCGCAAGTAAATGAGATACGGCGGTACTGGTGTTTTATGCCAATACCGCCTCTCATCTTATAAGATTCCTGCTTTTTTCAGGTATCCCAAGCTGTCGTAACAGCCGCGCAGATAAACCGCCCGCGTTTCTATATCCAGGAGCCGGTTCCGCAATTCCAGGACCTTGATAAGGGCTACACATTCCTGTTCAGTAAGAGCCGCCGCTGCTTCTGAGTCAAACACACCAAAGACTTTGGGATACTGGTCATGCAGCTCTGCTATTTCGTCACTGATAGTACGATATTCAGGATCTTTCGTAGACAGCGCTGCAACAATAGAGCTTACGTATTCCTGAAACTCTGTGCTGTAGGCGTCAAGAAAAGTTTCAAATTTGCAATCGTCAAACATTTTCAGTCTCCTTAATAAAACGGATGTCATTGGTACATCAAAATTTCTTGTCTAACACAAATCTATACTTACAGCTATTATATTCTGTTTATTCAGATACTTCAATACTAATAGCTGAACAGACTGGGCAAAATTTGCTGTGCAGTATAGTAAAATTGTTAATGAGTGAGGTGATGTGCTGATGATAGAAAAAGCGGATTTTATCAAAAGGCTCGTTGATTTGCGGACCGCAAAGGGCGTCTCCGCACGGGATATGAGCCTGTCTATCGGACAAAGTCCTGGCTATATCAACAATATCGAAAGCGGTGTTAACTACCCATCCATGACAGTCTTTTTCTACATCTGTGACTACCTCGGAATCAGCCCAAAGGACTTTTTTGATCTGGAGACAGTTGCACCTACAAAGGTCCAGGCACTTCTATCGGCAGCCCAGGGGTTAAACAGCGATCAGTTAGAGCATCTGATTGCTATTACAAAAGATTTGAACAGGAAATGAGAAGGATTCCTATATTATCCCAAATCATCTCCCAGTATAAAATTCCTTTTTGCTGTTTTCTTGGACGTACCTGTAAAATATCACGCCAATGTGGAGCGTGTATGGAATAGAAGCAAAAAACTCCCCGGCTGGGGAGCTTTTTGTTAATCCATCATTTGTATGATTTCATCCATAGTTCTAACGATTTGCTCATCGCTGGAAATTGTGGGTATTCCGTCACCGTCCTGTGCGCCATAGTGTCCAAATCCGGCATGACAGCCGCCATCAATCACTATTTCCACTGTGTCTGCCGGAAGGTTAGGCCGGTATTGTTCGTACTTTTCCTTATCCAGCACACCATCCTCTGAACCGTACATGGACAACACGGCCAGCCCGGACTGGGACAGATCTTGCGTGGAGTAGGCGGCCAGCAACACCAATCCGTCCAATTTATCAGCATGATCCACCGCATAAGAAGCCGCCATAGCGCCGCCCAAAGAGTGTCCACCTATATACCAGTGTCCGATTTCCGGGAACTGTTCCTGGATGCCGTCCGCTCCGTTGACATTGAGTATCGCCAGATTGCAGGGCATACGGATGAGGACGCACAAGATCTGCCGTTCTGCGCAGGCGCGCAGCAGCGGCGCGTAAGC
>CAMWQV010000641.1 GCA_947176425.1 uncultured Clostridia bacterium | reverse complement strand
TTCCCTGATAACGGGTTCGGGGATATTCTCATGAAAACAAGCAATCAGGCCGCCGTCGCTGCAGGTGTGGACGGTACAGCCTTCGATTTCCTCGGAGGCGCAGGGCATGGACAGGGGCAGCCCCCACTCCAGCAGACAGCCGAACAGCAAATCCAAATCAGTGCGGTCAGGTTTGATATTGCTTTCTAACTGGGAGAGCATGGTCTGGTCGTATTCTCCGGCAGAGTAGTATACGTCAGTCATATTGCTTTCGTCCAGCTTGAAAACACGGAAACCAATATCTAATTGCTGGGTGGTCAGCGGATTTTCGGATTTGATCGCTGCACCGGCACGGCGGATGCGCTCCTTGCCGATTTCGCAGATATTTTTAAATCCGGCTTTATAGGCTTCGCTCTTTTCATCACAAGCTTCAGGAAGTTGTACCATAATAAATTTCCGGCGGCCGCTGTCTTCGGCGTTGAGCTGCATGACAGCGTGGGCGGTGGTAGCAGAGCCGGAAAAGAAGTCAAGAACAACCGCATTGTTATCTGTGAAATGAAGCATTCTTTTAATAATTTGCGTTAACTTTGCAGTATCAAACACTTTTGCTTCAAACAACTTTACTATCTCTGTAGACGCCCCCGCCAGTAAATCCATCCATGAGCTGTTTAAGAGAGTTACGCTTGCCGGCGGAACATAATGTTCAGGTTTCCCACTTACAGATAATCGCAGCAAATCGGTTCCGGCAGGTTGTTTGGCATACCATTCATCAATTTGTGCCTCAGAAGGATTCACAGACTGGCAGTCCTGCTGAAGCTGCCTGTAAGTCTCAATGGCTTTTTCGCTTCTTTCCCGACTCCAGCGCCATTGACCGGAAGATGGAGTAATTCCAAAAAGTTCGTACCTCATTGTTGGGCGGTCTGTTCCGCGCCAATGATTATTCCATGTACCCGGCCGCTTTTCTTCCAGCGGCTTTGTTTGCTGAGGAAAACGATGTGCTGCAGTTTTTGTGTACAGCAATATATATTCCAAGTCTTTTCCCAGTTTATCCCAGGTTTCAAACTGTGCCTGCACAGACTTCGCACCTCTGCGGACAACAATTTGATTTCTGAAATTATCTCCGCCAAACACCTCGTCGGCAATCTTCTTTAGATTGTCAATTTCTTCATCCCCAATAGAAATAAAAATCAATCCATCATCGCTAAGCAGATTCCTCGCCAGCATTAACCGCGAATACATCATACTGCACCAGTCAGAATGAAATTTCCCGCTGCTGTCGGTATTTCGGAAAAGCCGGCTGCCAGTTTCCATGTCTCTCTGACCGATTCCTTCGCTGAATGCTTTCCCGCTCATATTGAACGCATCCCGATAGACGAAATCATTTCCGGTGTTGTAGGGGGGATCAATATAAATCATCTTTACTTTGCCCAGATAACTCTCTTGCAGCAGCTTCAGCACTTCCAAATTATCGCCCTCAATGTAGAGGTTTTCGGTGCTGTCCCAGTTCACGCTTTCCTCCGGGCAGGGGCGCAGTGTTTTACGGATAGGGCGGTTTGCCTCGATCACAGCGGCCTTTTTGCCCACCCATGTGAATTCATAGGCTTCATCGCCCTCCAGAGCCTCGTCAGACAGCATTTGCCGCAGCAGCTTAAAGTTGACCGCTTTTTTTAGCCGCCCCTGCTCATCCTGTGCCTCAGTAATACAGGAAGGGAACAGTGCGGCGATTTTGTCAATATTGGATTGGGTCAGGTCAGCCGTTTCCATTTTCATTTTATCCATTAAATTTATATTATCTCCATTTTCCTTATAAAACCTTCACCTTTGTGTCCGGAGCCAGCAGCTTGAAAATTTCCCCAGCGTTGATTTTAGCGGGGCTGTCGGAGAAACCGCTGTCGCGGAAAACAGCGCGAAGAGGCTGGCGTTTTGCGATTTCCCTGATAACGGATTCGGGAATATTTTCATGAAAGCAGGCAATCAGGCCGCCGTCGTTATAGGTGTGGACGGTACAGCCCTCAATTTCCTCGGAGGTGTGGGGCATGGACAGGGGCAGCCCCCACTCCAGCAGACAGCCGAACAGCAGATCGAAGTCAGTGCGGCCAGGTTTAATATTGCTTTCCAACTGGGAGAGCATGGTCTGGTCGTATTCCCCGGCGGAGTAGTATACATCAGTCATATTGCTTTCGTCCAGTTTAAAGACACGGAACCCAATGTCTAATTGCTGGGTGGTCAGCGGATTTTCGGATTTGATTTTTGCACCGGCACGGCGGATGCGCTCTTTGCCAATTTCGCAGATGGTTCGATAACCTGCTTTATAAGCATCGCTGCCGGCTGCACAGATTTCTTCAAACTGAATCATAATAAAGTGCCTTCTGATTCCATCGCTGGCATTTAACTTGAACAGGGATTGAGCAGTTGTACCGGAACCAGAGAAAAAGTCTACAACAATATCATTTTCTGATCTGGAACACAGCTTAATACATCTTTCTATTGTGCCAATGGGCTTTGGTTTAGGGAAAACGCGCTTATCAAATCCTAATTCGATAAATTCTTCTGTTCCGCGCTCACTATTCACATCCTTAAATGTCCATGAACTTGTTGGTTTTATCAATGCACGCCCTGCAAGATAGTCTTTCTGCATGACACCCCAGACTTTTCTTGCAGGCATAAATTTAGGAATTAAATCATC
>CAMWQV010000640.1 GCA_947176425.1 uncultured Clostridia bacterium | reverse complement strand
AATCTTGAAAAAATGTGCTTCATGGGTGGCTCCTGGGGGGGGTGGAGTGATTTTAGCTGCTGTGCCTAATTCTCATAGTGTTCATCGTCAAGCGGCTGTTTATATGGGATTACTTGAGACAGAGAATCAGTTAAATGAAACCGATTTCAGAAATGGACATCGCCGGGTTTACGATATGGCTTCATTTAAACAAAATTTTATTGATGCAGGATTAACAATAGTCCAGAGTGGCGGCTACTGGTTTAAACCAGAATCAAATGCTCAGATAAACACTAATTGGGACGAGAAAATGATCAAAGCTTTTTTGCGTTTAGGAGAGGACTATCCTGAGATTGCCGGTGAGATATATATTGTTGGAACACAGATGTGACAAAGTCTTTTCTTTCTGTTGGGGGGTAATGTAATTGAAAGGTATTATTTTAGCGGGAGGAAGCGGCACAAGATTATATCCTGTCACACGGTCTGTTTCTAAGCAGCTTCTTCCTATTTATGATAAGCCAATGATTTATTATCCATTGTCAACGCTCATGCTGGCTGGTATCCAAGAAATTTTGATTATTTCGACCCAGCAAGATTTAGATTCGTATGAACATCTGCTTGGGAATGGGGCTGATTGCGGCCTGAAACTCTCTTATGCAGTTCAGGAGAAGCCGAATGGATTAGCGGAAGCCTTCCTGATTGGAGAATCTTTTATTGGTATGGACAATGTATGCCTGATTTTGGGCGATAATGTGTTTCATGGAACAAATTTCCGCGGCGTCCTGCAAAGAGCCGCCGCATTGGAGCATGGGGCGCTTGTGTTTGGGTATCCTGTTCCAAACCCTCAGGATTTTGGTGTAGTGGAATTTGATCAGAATTATAATGTCTGCTCCATTGAGGAAAAGCCAAGCGCTCCAAAATCCCGTTATGCTGTACCAGGATTGTATTTTTACGACAACAGCGTGGTGTCTATCGCTAAATCAGTCAGACCGTCGGACAGGGGGGAACTGGAGATTACTTCGATCAACAATACCTATCTTCAGCGCGGTGAATTGCGTGTAGAGCTGCTCGGACGTGGTATGACCTGGCTGGACACTGGAACCTATGACGGACTTTTGGAGGCGGCTAATTATGTATCGATTATCCAGAGGCGGCAGGGACTTTATATTTCTTGTATTGAAGAAATTGCCTACCGTATGGGGTACATATCGCGGGAACAGCTTATGGTTCTGGCACAGCGGTCACTTAAAACAGAGTATGGGCGGTATTTGCGGGATGTTGCTTCATCCAGTATATACTGGATGATCCGAACGCAGTTCGGATCATAAATCTTGACTAACATAGGGGACTTTGCTAAATGGATCAGTTAGTGCTTTCTACAGCGAATATTGGCGGCGTATGGCTGAGGATAGATTTATGTACTGAGAGAGGTTGAAGCTATGACGATCTTTGTTACCGGCGGTGCGGGATTTATCGGTTCCAATTTTATATTTTATCTGTTAAAAAAGCATTCGGAGGACCGTGTGATATGTTTGGATAAACTGACCTATGCTGGCAATCTGTCCACACTGTCATCTGTTATGGAGACTCCGAATTTCTACTTTGTACAGGCGGATATCTGTGATCGTGAGACAATTTACCGTGTGTTTGAAGATGAGAAGCCGGACGCCGTTGTAAACTTCGCGGCAGAAAGTCATGTGGACCGCTCCATTGAAAACGCAGAGATTTTCCTTAAAACCAATATTTTAGGTACAGCAGTACTGATGGATGCCTGCCGGGAATTTGGGGGTATTCGTTTTCACCAGGTTTCTACTGACGAGGTGTATGGTGATTTGCCATTAGACAGACCGGACCTGTTTTTTACAGAAGAAACTCCGTTACATACCAGTTCACCATACAGCAGTTCAAAGGCCGCAGCGGATTTATTGGTACTGTCTTATTACCGTACCTATCATCTTCCGGCAACAATCTCCCGCTGTTCCAATAACTATGGCCCCTATCAATTTCCGGAGAAACTCATTCCCCTGATGATTTTGAACGCACTTCAGAATAAGCCTCTGCCTATATATGGTCAAGGACTGAACGTACGGGATTGGCTGTATGTGGAGGACCATTGCAGGGCTGTTGATCTGATTCTTAGAAATGGCCGAACAGGAGAAGTTTATAATATCGGCGGACACAATGAAATGCGAAACATTGATATTGTCAGGCTGATTTGCCGGGAACTCGGGAAATCAGAGAACTTAATCACCTATGTTCCAGACCGAAAAGGCCACGACCTGCGGTATGCGATTGATCCAGAAAAGATATACAAAGAACTGGGCTGGCTGCCGGAAACATCGTTTGCAGAGGGATTAAAACAAACTGTCTGCTGGTATCTTGAGAATCAAGACTGGTGGAAAACGCTCGAGGAGGATTGTGGTGGAATATAAGCAAATCGATGATGCATTCTGAATTCCTGTAAGTTCTATAAGAGGTTTATGATGGAACTGATTGTTCAAAATGTCCAGTAATGTGTCGTAATGACGTATTTAACCTCACCTTAAATGCACTGTCATTTGATGTGACGCATTCTGAGTTTCTATAAGAAAGTCCTGTTAAGGAAGCTCTGAAAAAATAGTCGCAATAGATGAAGAAAATCCCCATGCCAAACCAGGCACCACGATAAATGAAACCGGAGAGGTCGT
>CAMWQV010000639.1 GCA_947176425.1 uncultured Clostridia bacterium | reverse complement strand
AGAAAATATTGCTGTAACCAAAGCCGTTGTCGCAACCTGTCACCCTGCTGGTATTCCGGTAGAAGCGGAACTGGGAAAAGTCGGCGGAAAAGAGGACGATCTGATCGGCGGCGATCATAATCCCTATACAGACCCGCAGGAAGCAAAGACATTTGCAGAAACGACAAATGTGGATTTTTTGGCGGTAGCAATTGGAACTGCTCACGGCATTTATAAAGGAGAGCCGTGTCTTGATCTGGAACGGCTGAGCGAAATTCGGGAGGTTGTATCCATTCCGTTAGTCCTTCACGGAACATCCGGTGTTCCAGATCATACTGTCCGAGAGTGTATTGCCAGAGGTATCTGTAAGGTAAATTATGCAACAGACCTGCGGATTGCCTTCTCGAAGGGCGTAGGTACCTATTTGCGGGAACATCCTGAAACGATAGACCCCAAAAAGTATTGCGCTCTTGGCCGGGAAGAAGTCCGGCAATATGTGTTGCAGAAGATTCAAGTCTGTGGTTGCGCTGGAAAGGGATATCGCAGCTGATTTGAAGCCATATATGGCCTAATAAATTCGATCTTTTCTAAGAGGGAGACAACAAGCCGGGATGACAGTCATGCTTGTTGTCTCTTTTTTATTGTGTGTTGAACCTGTAAGCAGAAAAAGAGGTGCTGAAGGAATTATTGATTTCCCTTAGCACCCTTTTGTAGTTATTAGCAGGTGAGGCTATTTTGTATTTGTAATTGTTCGCACACCAAAAGCCAATAGAAAAGCAGGACGGTAAAACGCCCTGCTTTTCTATATCTATCTTTGCAAAAACAGTCGAACAACCAGGTCTTACCGTGAACTGTAAATAGAACAACGTGTCTTTTTTATAACGTTTTTAGAAGTTTTGTTTATTCCTGTGAATAATGAGCAAAACTCAATTTTTTCGGATATTAGGTTATATAGGGGCAGTTAAGAACTGCGAGGAGTTACGCTAATGATACAGTATGAAGAATTTTATGAAAACAACTTTGAAGCCTACTGCAAAAAATCTATGCTTTGGGATATTCCGTACAAAGCAGACGGTATGGTTCTTCATCCTCTTCGATCATTGGGAATCGTCCAATGGGCTTGTAAAACCGATTGTCATTCTCATCGTCGTTGCACATAGACACCTCACCCAGCAGAACCGGACCAATACCCGGCTCTAATTCAAAATCATGATACATATTCTGCTTAATTGTAATACTTTCACCAGGCTTTAATTTTATCTGCGTACCAGCCGGTACGGTAAAGGCTCGTCCATCACAATAAACGGCAACGTCTGTATCAGCAAATTCTCCGGTATCTGTGGAATTGTAAACCCGGATCAAAACATTGCCGCCCCCACGGTTAATAATATCCTCCATCTTATGCCAATGGTAGTGCATCGGAGCCGTCTGACCTTCTCTAATGTAAAGCAACTTTTCCGCATAGGTTTTTGTGTACTTGCCGGGCATTTTTACGTTGCCGTTTCGCAGAGTAATGAGCGAGAATCCGATCTTTTCAAACTGACCAAGACCATAATCTGTGATATCCCAGCCCAACATATTGTCACGAATCTCATCGTACTCGTGTCCCAGTGATTTCCATTCCTCTGGCGTAAAGCCACAGAAAGGTGGGAGATGAAACCCACATTTATGAATCATGGATTCCATTTCTTTCAATGCCGCATTAATTTCCGAACGTTTCATGATGATACCTCCATCTTTTCCAGCACAATCAATTCACTGTAGAAATCTGATTGGACATCTTTCAAAAGCAGGCCGCCGTGCATCCATGCCGCACCGGAACGTATCTCTCCGCTCTTACATTCCCGGTAATGAGCATTCTCATCCAGCCCTTTCAAGCACAGCCGCAGAGACCGGCGATAGGCGCGGGAAATGACCTGAACATACAACACGGCTGCTTGAGATTTATCTTTAGAAATTGCCATCATAGCATCATAAGAGTGATTTTTTGTGCAGGAAGCAAGCCGGTAATAGTCTCCCTTGTGGAATATCGGACCATAGAGGCGGTATGCCTCCAGCTGGGTGGGAATTTGAGCGCGTTCTTCTTCCGTAAGTTTGCCAATATCCAGCTCATAGCCAAAGCAGCCCGGAATGGATACTTTGCTGCGGGTATCAAAGGGAGTGATTCGTCCGTTTATATGACAGGGGCAGCAGGTAATATGGGCACCCATAGAGCTGAACGGATATGCCAAAGCGGTAGCCTCCTGGATACCCAGACGGTCAATTGCCTCTCCGTTGTCGCTCGTCCATATCTGCGGACTGTAGTACAGCATCCCAGCATCGAACCGTCCGCCGCCGGAACAGCAGTTTTCCAACAGCAGATCAGGAAAATCAGTGACCAGCCGCTCCTGGAGTTCATAGACACCCAGCATATAGCGATGATATACTTCTCCCTGCCGTTCACGAGGCAGGGCAGAGGAATACAGATCGGTCAAAGGGCGGTTCATATCCCATTTCAGATAATTGATGGGAGCGGAGCGCAGCACTGCCGCGATCTGACTGTATACGCAGTCCCGAACTTCTTTGCGGGTGAGGTCTAATATCAGCTGGTTCCGGGCTAGTGTCGGGGTGCGGCCTGGGATTGTCATAGCATAATCCGGGTGAGTACAGTACAAATCGGAATCAGGGGAGATCATTTCCGGTTCCATAC
>CAMWQV010000638.1 GCA_947176425.1 uncultured Clostridia bacterium | reverse complement strand
TATGAGAATAGAACGATTTTTCATCGTTCTTCTTCTGCTGGCGTTATGCGCCTGCGGAGCCGGGCAGGAGGAAAACGAGCAGATCAACGGAAGTCTGGTTTATTTTCTCTCCGCGGAAGCAAAGGCCAGAGGCAGTGATTTGATTCAAAGCCGGCTGGAACCGCTGCCGGAGGGCGTGCCGCTGCAAGAAGCCGCGCAGGCGGTGGTGGAACGGCTGCTGGCGGGACCGTCCCGGGGAGACCTGCAAAGCCCTCTGCCGGGGGTGGAGCTGCTGAGCCTGGACATCTGGGACCAGCGGGCCTATGTGGATTTAAGCAGCGGCGTCAACCGGTTCAGCGGCGTAGACCTGACCCTGGCTGACTACTGTTTAACGCTGTCTTTGACCGAATTGGACGGGATCAGCGCGGTATCCATCACCGCGGAGGGACGGCCGGTCGGCCAGCAGCCGAAGCAGATTTTTTATGAGAGGGATGTCCTGCTGT
Organism: uncultured Clostridia bacterium; assembly: GCA_947176425.1. Lineage (GTDB taxonomy): Bacteria > Bacillota > Clostridia > Oscillospirales > Oscillospiraceae > Pelethomonas. The sequence goes on along the minus strand of CAMWQV010000638.1, from coordinate 2,189 downwards.
CCTCTATGGATGACGTATTGCAGGTAGTGGAAGTGACGCTCTACTTCCTGAACAGCGACAGCGCCCTTACCGGGGAACAGCGCGTCTTGGAGCTGTACGAGGGCCAGACGCTGGCGGAAAACGTTATGGCTGCCCTGCTGGAAGGTCCCCAGAATCGGGAACTGAGCCGGGTCTTGCCGGAGGATTTCCAAGTCAATTTCGTTCGGCTGGAAAACGGCATATGCTATGTGAACTTACAGGCGGCGTCCCTGGAATCGCTGCCGCCGGATGAGGATTTGCAGAGAAAAATGCTCTGGTCCTTGACCGATTCCCTGTATTCCATCGAATCCATTGAGGAACTGCGCTTTCTGGCGGACGGCGAGGAACTGACCAGTTTTGGACTGATCCCCCTGGACAGCGCGCCGGTGCGTCCGAAAGGATGACAAAAACGCGCCTGTTGTCCGTATATTGCGGATACAGGCGCGTTTTGACAGCCCGTCTGCAAATTCCACAAAATTTTCAGATTGCAGTTGCCAAATTCTGTGATATATGCTACAATAGGGGTATCAGAAAAAAGGAGGGCTGTCTATTATGAAACTCAGCTTTTTCGGCGCGGATCAATGCGTTACCGGCAGCTGTCACTGCCTGGAAGTGAACGGAAAACGCATCCTGATCGACTGCGGCTTGCAGCAGGGGCAGGATTCTACCGGCAATCGGGAGCTGCCCTTCGCTCCCAATACGATTGACTATGTTCTTGTCACACACGCCCATATCGACCATACAGGCCGTCTTCCCCTGCTGGTGCGCCAGGGGTTCTGCGGGTCCATCTACACCACCCGCGTCACGGCCCGTTTAATGGAGATCATGCTCATCGACAGCGCGTATATCCAGGAATCGGACGCGGAATATGAAAACCGGAAAAACCTGCGCGCCGGACGGGGCAAAGTAGAACCGCTGTATACCGTGGCGGACGCGGAGCGGGTTGCCGGGTACGTCCACGCCAGAAAGTACGGTGTGCCGTTTACGCTGTGCGAGGGCGTGACCGTCACCTTTACCGACGCGGGACATTTGCTGGGGTCCGCCAGCATCACCGTTGAATGTACCGAGGACGGCATTACCAAGACCATCGTTTTTTCCGGCGACATCGGCAACTGCAACCAGCCCATTATTCGGGACCCGGTCCTGCTGAAAAAAGCGGATTATGTGGTCATGGAATCCACTTACGGCGACCGGGACCATGTGGAGGTCTGGAGTTATACGTCAGAACTGGCAAAGGTGGTGGACCGCACTTTGGGACGGGGCGGAAATGTGGTCATCCCGGCGTTTGCGGTGGGACGTACACAGGAACTTCTGTACTTCCTGCGGCGCATTAAACAGGAACGTCTTGTCCGTTCCGTGGAGGATTTCCCTGTGTACATCGACTCGCCCCTTGCCAGCAAAGCAACCACCATCTTCTGCGGCGACCTGCATGGGTATCTGGACGACGAGGCATTGCAGCTGGTGAAGGACGGGACCAATATGTTTTCATTCCCCGGCCTGCGTATCACGGAGTCGCTGGAGGAATCCAAACAGCTGAATATGGATAAGACCCCAAAGGTCATTATCTCGGCTTCCGGCATGTGCGACGCCGGACGTGTCCGCCACCACTTGAAACACAATCTGTGGCGGTCCAAATCTACGATTGTATTCGTGGGCTTTCAGTCCCCGGGCACGCTGGGCCGGACGCTGCTGGAAGGCGCGTCTAATGTGAAGCTGTTCGGGGAAGACGTGGCGGTTCGGGCGGAGATCGTGAATTTCAAGGGCCTGTCCAGCCACGCCGACCGGACACATCTGCTGGAATGGGCGCAGTCGTTTGAGAATCCCACCCGCTTTTTCATCGTCCACGGCGACCGGGAAGTCGCGCCCTACTTCGCCGACAGCCTGGAGCGTTTGGGGTATACCGCCCACGCACCCCAGTATACGGAGGTCTTTGATCTGGCGGCCAACCGTCAGCTGGAGCGCGGCTATCTGCCCGAACGCAGGATCATTACCCCAGGCGGCAAGATTTCCGCGGCCTATCAGAGACTGGTGGCGGTCGGAAAGCTGCTGCAAGAGGTCATTATCCGCAGCAAGGGCCGTACCAACAAGGATTTGGCTCGTTTTGCAGACCAGCTCAAGCAGTTGATCGCCAAGTGGGAACAATAAAAATTCCACCGCCGGGGGTTCATGCC
>CAMWQV010000637.1 GCA_947176425.1 uncultured Clostridia bacterium | reverse complement strand
GGGTAAAACAAGGCAGTTTTCAACGATAAATCTAACGACCGTTAGATTTGATACTGATACTCGTATGTCTGAAAGGAGCCCATATCCAATCTCAATCCGAGGACTGGATATGGACCCCTTTATTTTCTCTGAACGATTTGGAGTTTATGCAGCGTCTTTATAGCGAGTATATACATACTCATAAATTTTTTTCCGGTAACTGGAGATGCTTAACTCGTCGTAACACTCTGGGAGTCCACTCCAGAGCGTGTCACGGATGAGGGTGTCGATAGCCGCTTTTGTCTCCTGCTTGTCTGTCCAGTGATCAAGTTCCGCAATTCTGGTCTTGACCCTTTGCAGGAGTTCAACCGCCACCTGTTTGATTTTCTGAATATCCCCTTTGGAAAGATTTTCGGAGAACAGCAAATCGTAGAGGGACAGTTCCTCATCGCTGGAAAATCCCTCCCGCACATAGCGCTGCTCCTCCTGTTCCATGCTCTGTACCAGCTTCATCAGTTCGTCAAATGTCTTTTCGATATTGGCGCGATCCTGTTGACTGTTGTAGTCCTCAATAATTGACTGGTATCGTTCATGGTACTGAATGCGGTTAGGGTTGTTGAACAGCATTTTTTCAAGCCGGTCACAGACTAACTCCTGCAAATCCTTCAGGATAAGGTTCTTTTCTTTTGCGCGGGCAAACTCCTGGTGCAGCAAATCAAAGTCGATCTTGCTGATATCAAATTGACGGGACGGCACAATCCCTTCCGTCACCTGTTCAATTTGGACATACTCGCTGATAATGCTGTTGATCTCTACCATTAAGTCTACGTTGTTTGCCGTCCGGCGCTTCTTTTTCAGCAGTCTGTTAATAGCAGAAATGGCCTCATACCGCTTACGAACATCTGCTTCTATATCCTCACGGCTCGCATATTTTATCAGACGATTCAATTCAGAAGCATAGGTCTGAAAGTTTTTCTTTTCTTCAAGAGTACCAGATACAGCGTTAGCCGCTGTTTTCAGCAGGGACAGCTTTTGAAAATCCTTAGCGTCAATCAGCGTTTGCAGCAAAAAATCCCGATCAGCCAGGAATGATTCCGCCGCTGCAATGGTCTCCAGGATTCGTGCAATCAACCGTTCCTTGTCTATGGTGGGATCGGCGCTGCTGGTGCTGTTTACGTTGGCGGTGTAGTCGGCCAGTGCCTTTCGCAGTGCCTTCACAATCCCGATGTAGTCGATAATCAGGCCGTTGCTCTTTCCTTCCGATACACGGTTAGCCCTGGCGATGGTCTGCATCAGCGTGTGAGCTTTCAGCGGCTTGTCCAGATACAGGCAGGACAGACACTTCACATCGAAACCAGTGAGCCACATAGCGCAGACGAATACTACCCGGAGTGGACTGGCGGCATCCTTGAACTCCTTGTCTAATTCCCGTTTTACCATCTTCTCCCGGTGGCTCTGAATATCCAGGCCCCATTTCCGGAAGGTCTGCACCTCGTTCTGTTCCGGACTAATCACCACTGCCATTTCAGTTTCCTGCATCCATTGCAGTTTGCGCTCCAACTCCTGCGCCTCCTGCTGGGACGCACTCTGAATTTGCGTTTTTAACGCGTCTATTTCTGCGGCCCAATATTTTTGAACCAGATTATACATACGGACACAGGTCACTTTATTCAGGCAGACAAACATAGCCTTACCGCTGGTCCACAAGTCAGAGTAGTGTCCCACAAAGTCATGGGCAATACGCTCCAAACGGGGCGCGGCGGTGAGCAGATGGATCTCTTTTGCAAACTCCCGCTCCAGCCTGTCCTGCTGGTCAACGTCCAAGTCTGCCTGTTCGATGGCGTCCAGGATTCGATCCGTGATTTCCGGGTTGTCCTTGATATCCAGAATTTTCTCGCCCCGGTTTTCATAGTACAGCGGCACTGTGGCCCCGTCATCTACAGCCCGTTGGAAATCATATACAGATATGTAGCCGCCAAAAGTGCGCTCTGTGATGCGATCGCTGGACAGCAGCGGCGTTCCGGTAAAACCGATGCGGGACGCAGTTGGCAACAAGCGAACCATGTTTTCCGCAAAGTCCCCATACTGACTGCGGTGTGCCTCGTCCGACATGATGAGAATGTCATGATCGGGAACAATCGGTTTCTCGTCCGCCTTGTTGAACTTCTGAATCAGCGTAAAGATGAAACTGGGATTTCCACGCAGTTTTTCGATTAAATCGCTGCCGCTGGACGCGATAAACTGTCCAGCTTTCGCCCTGCCCAGAATACCGCAGTTCTCAAATGTGTCGCTGATCTGGGTGTTCAGCTCGTCTCGGTCTGTCAGAACGATAATAGTTGGAGCACCGGAGAATTTGCGGCGGATTTTCTGGGCCAGAAATGCCATAGAGTAGCTTTTGCCGCTGCCTTGGGTATGCCAAAAAACGCCAAGTCTGCCGTTGTTCAGACTGCGGGCCTTATACGCTTCAATCGCTTCATTGACGCCCAGATACTGGTGGTTCCGGGCCAGAATTTTTGCCGTGTGTCCGCCGGAGTGGTCAAAAAGGATGAAGTTCTCCAGCAGATCGAGAAAGTTTTCCTTTTTACAAATACCCCGGAGCATGGTCTCCAAAGCCACACTGCCCGGCTCCTGTTCTGAAAGCCGCTTCCACTCGTGGAAAAACTCGTACTTGCTGCCCAGTGTGCCTACCTTGG
>CAMWQV010000636.1 GCA_947176425.1 uncultured Clostridia bacterium | reverse complement strand
GCGGCGCAGTACCTCTTCCGCTGCCCGGCGGCTCTCCTCCGCAGTGGCGCGGCGTCCGGCGATTGGGGGGTTGTACGGCTCTCCGAAAACGACGGTTGTCTTCCGCAGAAACTTATGCTTCGCGCCGCAGTAGACAGGCACCATCGGCGTATTGGTGCGGGCGGACATCACTGCCACACCGCCTTTTGCCTCTGACGTATTCTGATCGTCCACCCTGGTCCCTTCTGGGAATACCAGCAGGCGTTTTCCTTCTTTCAGGGACTGGATGGCTGTTTTCATCGCGGTTAGATCACTGCCGCCGCGCTTGACCGGAAAAACTCCCAGCTTTCGCAGCAGAAACCCTATGACGGGTATGTGGAACAACTCATCCTTTCCCATTACGACCAATCTGGAATCTTTCGGCAGTGATACCGCAATCAGAAACGGGTCCCATGCGCTGATATGATTGGCACAGAGCAGTGCGCCGCCCTCGGGAATGTTCTCCAAACCCACGACTTTATGAGGAAAAAACAGCCACATAAACGGTTTGATGAGCGTGTATACAAAGTAATAAAAACGATTGATATTCATAGATGAAGACGTTCCTTTATGATCTGCAAAACCTTTTCTTTGGCCTCCTCAAAGTTCAGACCGCTGGTATCCAGCGTGACGGCATCCTCCGCACGTTTCAGGGGCGCGGCGGCGCGATGGGAATCGTTATAATCCCGCTCCTCGATCTCCACCAGAATCACACCGTAATCCTTGGGCGTCCCCTGCTCCTTTAAGTCACGATAGCGGCGTTTGGCACGTTCCTCTGCGCTGGCAGTAAGGAAAATTTTCACGTCCGCATTTGGCAGAATCACCGTGCCGATATCCCGTCCGTCCATAATCACGCTGTTCCGCGCCGCCAAATCCCGCTGCATATCCAGCAGAAACGCCCGCACCGCCGGAATTGCGGATACCTGCGAGGCATAGTTTGACACCTCCGGCAGACGGATTTCCTGCGTCACATCCGTACCGTTGAGATACATCCGCTGCAGGCCTTCCTCATCATAATTCATCGTTATGGTCAGTTCCGGCAGCAGCGCGGCCACCGCGTCCGCGTCCTTTGGATCAATCCCCTTCTGCCAGACACTGTACGCCACAGAACGATAGAGCGCACCTGTATCCATATACAAAAATCCCAGTTCCTTTGCCGCGTTTCGGGCGATGGTGCTTTTTCCCGCGCCGCTGGGTCCGTCCAGCGCTACCGCAAAATATTTCTTTTCTTCGCTCATAGCCGACCAGCCTTTCTCTGCCGTTTCATCCGGCAAAATTAAAATGAAATATGTATGGAATCTTTCAGCCGCCTGCCCAGGCTGCGGATGTCCCGGCCAGATGTCCCGTAGACCATGCGATCTGAAGGTTGAATCCGCCCGTATAGGCATCCACATCAATCACCTCCCCTGCAAAGTACAGACCCGGCAGCAGCTTCGACTCCATCGTGGACGGGTCGATCTCCCGCACCGCCACGCCGCCGGAGGTCACAATCGCTTCCTCCACCGGACGCGGCCCGGTGATTTCTACCGGCAGCGCTTTCAGCAGCGTCAGCACACGGCGGCGCTGTTCCCGCGTCAGGTTGTGGACTTTTTGCCGCGGGTCTATATTTGTCAGCTCCGCGAAAGGTTCCATCAGCTTCCGCGGGAGCAGGTCCTGCAATGCGTTGATAAAATCACTGTTGGCATATTTTGTAAAATCCGAAAGCAGACGCCGGTCCAGCGCCGCCTCGTCCAGCGCGGGTTTCAGGTCAATCTCCAGCCGGTACTGTTTTTTGCCGAAGCGCCGCATATGCGCTGACGCCGACAGAATGACCGGCCCGCTGACCCCGAAATGCGTAAACAGCATCTCGCCGAAATCACTGTAGATTTTTTTCCCGTTCTCATAGACGCGGATTGAGACGTTGCGCAGGCTCAGCCCCTGCAATTTCCGGCACAGTTCCCCTTCCGCGCACAGCGGCACCAGAGACCCCCGCGGATCTATGACAGTATGTCCCGCGGAACGTGCCAGACGGTAGCCGTCGCCGGTGCTGCCAGTCAGCGGATAACTGACGCCGCCGGTGGCAACAATCACTTTGGACGCTTGATAAGTGTTTTTTTCTCCCTTGACGCCGGACAGTACGCCGTCAGAAAATTCCAGCACCTGCGCACGGTCCCGAACGGTCTGCACTCCCAAACGGCGCATATACCGCTCCAGCGCGCCGCTGATATCAAAGGCCCGGTCCGAAACCGGAAACACCCGGTTCCCGCGTTCTGTTTTCAGCGGCACATGCTGCGCCTGAAAGAAATCCATTACATCATTGCTGTCAAAATGGGCAATTGCGCTGTAAAGGAATCTTCCGTTACAGGGTACGTGCTGCAAAAACTCATCACTTCCGCAGGCATTGGTCACATTGCACCGGCCTTTTCCGGTAATATTCAGTTTCTTTCCCAACCGCTCGTTGGGTTCCAGAAGACACACCGCCGCGCCGTTCTCCGCAGCCGCACACGCAGCCATCATCCCGGCGGGACCGCCTCCGATTATGATGATATCATGGTTCATCGAATACTCCATACTCATCCCAGATTCCCTCAAGACGGTTGAAAATCTGCGCGATATCCGCGTCCTTTCTGTGGCCCGCCGCTACAATCAGCGCGTTGAGCAGGCTGAACGGCGCGACCAATGAATC
>CAMWQV010000635.1 GCA_947176425.1 uncultured Clostridia bacterium | reverse complement strand
GAACATATCCGGGTCCAGTCCGGGGAACAGCTGCAAAACCGCGATACGGTCTGAGTACTCGGTCTGGATACGGAAGAACGGCGACACAAAATCATGCCGTATATTCAGCTGGAGCCCGAACGCGTTGAACTCGCCAACATTGGGATAGTTAATGCTCTCGAACGCGTTAAAACTGATTGTCCGAACTTTAGACGTCCGGCAGCCCAGCATAATTTTCCGGTTAAAAGCCACAAATACGCCTCCGATTCCGCTGGAAGCCATCTCGATTGCGCACAGGCAGTTATCGGCGGCGTCGGACATCGGCGCGCCCAGGGGAAGCTGGCTCCCGGTCAGAACGATGGGGATAGGCGGGTTTTGCAGCATGAACGACAGCATAGACGCTGTATAAGCCAGCGTATCGGTGCCGTGAATCAGGACAACGCCGTCATAAATGGCAATGACTTCCCCGATCCGCAGGGCCAGCCGGCTCCAATCCTCCGGACGGATATTTGCGCTGTCTAAAGAACAGTAATCCTCCAGCTCCATTTGTACAGAGGCATTTCCGCTGCCCAGCTGGGATAAAATTTCCTCCCTGGTGAGCTGCGGTTTCAGGCCCTGCGGACCCGGACGGGAGGAAAATGTGCCGCCGGTGTTGATCATCAGTATTTTTTTCATATCATATATCTCTCCGTTTTCTGCCAATTATAACAGCTTTATTGCAAGAAGTATACCACGAAGACAAACGATATTCAACCAGCATTTATATTGCCAGCAGATGGAAGTCGTGCTATAATGCTTCCGCAATCAAATTTGATGGAGGATGAAACCAATGGACCGTAAACTGACGGATGAAATGCTTGCATTCATTCGGAAAAACCCTACAGCTTTTCACACGGCTGCTTCGATGAAAGCGGAACTGGACGCGCAGGGCTGTACAGAACTGTTGGAAAGTGTGTCCTGGACATTAGAGCCGGGCCGGGCCTACTGCGTCTGCCGCAATGGTTCCAGCATCATCGCTTTCCGGCTGGGGACTGAACTGGAGCAGTATAGTTTTCAGATAGCCGCTGCCCATACGGATTCCCCGCTGTTTAAGCTGAAAGAAAATGCGGAACTGGAGACCACCGCCAAATATACCCGTCTGAATACCGAAAGTTACGGCGGAATGATATGCAGTACGTGGCTGGACCGTCCGCTGTCAGTAGCCGGACGCGTCCTGCTGTCACAGGAGGACGGGACGGTCAAAACCGCCCTTGTCAATCTGGACCGCGATTTGCTGCTGATTCCCAGCGTCGCCATCCATATGAACCGCGCAGTCAATGACGGATACGCTTTCAATAAACAAGTTGATCTGCTCCCACTGTTTGCCGGAAAAGAACACGGCACAATCCGGAAACTGATTGCGGAAGAACTGGGAGTCAGTGAAGACTGTATTTTGGGCAGCGACCTATATGTATATAACCGCGACCGTCCCACTGTTTGGGGCTGCAATAACGAGTTTGTTTCTTCCGGACGCCTGGACGACCAGCAGTGTGCGTTTTCGATCCTGAAAGGTTTTCTGAGCGGCGGACACCCGCAGACAGTCAGCGTACTGGCCTGCTTTGACAATGAGGAAGTCGGTTCCGGTACGAAACAGGGGGCGGCCTCTACCTTTTTGGAGGATGTCCTGCGGCGCATCAATCTGGCTCTCGGAAAAAGTGAGGAAGCGTATTTACAGGCGCTGGCGTCCAGCTTCATGCTCAGCGCCGACAACGCCCACGCCGTTCACCCGAACCATCCTGAACATACTGACCCCAACAACTGTACCTATATCAACGAAGGCGTTGCCGTCAAATCCCATGCCGGTCAAAAATATACCAGTGACGGTCTCAGCATTGCGGTACTGCGGACGCTGGCGGCGCGGGCAAACGTTCCTCTGCAATATTTTTCCAATCGTTCCGACAAAAAGGGCGGCAGTACCCTGGGCAATATCGCTATGACCCATGTGTCGATTAAATGCGTTGATATCGGCCTCCCTCAGCTCGCTATGCACTCCTGCTATGAGACCGCGGGCGTATGGGATACTTGGTATATGGTGAAACTGATGGAGGAATTTTATCAGAGTAAATTTCAGGAGACGGAAAATGGATGCTTCCGGATTGACCGGCAATAATTACATATTTTATCCAATCCTGCTATAATATCCCTGCCGTCTTTCATCCCCGACGGAGGAGGGAGTTGTTACCTTTTTTCGAGAACGGAAGGACAATCAGCAGCCCCCCGGCGCAGCGTAGAAACACGCTAAACCGGGGGGCTTGATCTAATCAGGGAAAATCAGGGGCTAAACTTGACTGCTCACGCGACTCTATCGCCGTATCTCGCGACCATCGCGGCGACTTGGGCGCGGGTAGCGGTACCGTGGGGATCAAGCTTACCATTGCTGCCGGTGAGGACGCCCATACCGACGGCCCAGCGGACTGCGGACTGTGCGTATGCGCTGACAGAAGCGGCGTCACTGAACTGACTGAGATCGGCCGTTCCAGAACCGGGGCTTCCGGCATTGCGCCAGAGCATCGTTACCAGCTGTTCGCGGGTGACTTCCTGCATGGGGGTGGTGCCGTCGGGGACGCCCTGTTCCATCGCCCACAGCTGGCCGCGCTCCTACCATGTGGAACCGGGGTTAACATCCGTGCGCACGTTGTTCATACGGGCCAGGATTGTCCAAATCATGCC
>CAMWQV010000634.1 GCA_947176425.1 uncultured Clostridia bacterium | reverse complement strand
CGGTTCGAGTCCGGCGCGGATCACCATATTGGGACATAGCCAAGCGGTTCAAGGCACCGGTCTCTGAAACCGGCATCGCTGGTTCAAATCCAGCTGTCCCAGCCACACGATGCGGTACTCAAGCGGCTCAAGAGGGCAGTCTGCAAAACTGTTAGTTCGCCGGTTCAAATCCGGCCCGCATCTCCAAATGGTGCCATCGTCTAATTGGTCAGGACGCCAGCCTCTCAAGCTGGAAACTGCCGGTTCGAGTCCGGCTGGCATCACCAAGATTAAACTGCGGAAGCCCCTGCCTTTAGGCACGGGGAGGAAGCAGTTTTGTTTTCTGTTTCAAACCAATAAGGCGATATTTCTTTTGTGGTATAACCATATCCATCAAGCCGGTGAATCGGTTTTATGTATTTATGGTTAATGCCAGATATTCTGCCATTTGCTGTTTTAATATCAAAACTTCCTGTCGAACGACATGCAGCACAGCCTACGTATTTTCCCTGTTTCGTTCCCTTCGGCACATTGGCAGCTACCATATCCCCCGATTGATAGCCGAAGAAATTTTTCCGTCTCGGATATGGTTTTCCAACAGGGAATCCGTTTTTGTCAACATTAGTACGGCAATGTTTACCGCGTCCTCTTGCCGTTATTACTAAACATTCCGTTGTTCGGAAATGCAATGCTGGCAAAGCATCTTTCCCCACACAGGCTGCATCTACACAATGGTCCTTAGACAGACCGTATTTCATTCTGTTTGTCTTTGTGTGATATGCTGAACTTACCTTAACAGTAAGCTTTGTTTCTTGTTCCAACATTTCTTTGAGCTTCCATCGTATTGCGTTTACCTTTGCTGCATCGGCAAGGGCAGTACTGTAATTTTGCTTTTTTAGATTGTCAATGCCTTCTAATCGAGCTTTATCCAACTTCGTCTGCCTTTTCTTTTGTTTGATTGCAGCTGCCCATTCTCTAGGCGTGCGGCTGCCCTTTTCATCATTGCAGGAATGGCACGACCATGTAGCATTACCCAGTGCATCGCTTCCTCCGCGTGAACGCGGCATCATGTGTTCCCATTCCATTTTTGTGTCTTTTGAAGCTCCATGACAATATTGACACGTATTGTTATGCGCAATGCGCAGGAAGTTTCTCATATTTGTTCGATGAAGAGGTCCATTCTGATATTCAGTGCCTTTAATGTCCGGATTTATCAGCTTCTGCGTATCAAATTTAACCAGTTCATATTCAATTAATCCTATAGGGCATATTTTTTTCAGCCGCCTTACTATAACAACTGAATTGTTTAATGCACTCATGACAGAGGGCGGGAACCACCCTTCCGGTTTTTTGCGGTTTAAAAATCGAGCAGCACGATAGCGGCAGTTTTTCGTTCTGCGTCTTCTGCGGTAAGCGGAACGTTTCTTTAGATCATCGACGATTGTTGTTTTATGATCGATCTGTCCAAGAAATAAAACCCTGTCATTCTGAAGAATCGCAACCCCTGTATGCCGACTGCCGGGGTCCAGTTTAAGAGTGCAGGGAGCAATATCGTCCTCGACTTCCCGTTTTAGAATAATCGTAAATGGATATCGCAGGTATACAGCTGCTTTTTTACGAGAAAGCAGTTTTCGCGTTCTGGCCTCATGACATGGAGCCAAAGGCTTTTTGTTACAGTCTAATACAAATACCATTATAATAACACCTTTCGGTTAGTACTGCGGGCCCACTGTCCCGAAGGGCAGCGGGAGCTTCCGCGTAAAGTTCCTCTCGCAAATGTTAGTTTGGCTGCGTTCCGTTTCCGTGACACCGGAATTCCGGCTGCACTGTACTGCCCCCACGGCAGCTCGCTTAGCAGCAGACGACAGTTGCATGAAACTGAGGAGGCATTTCATGGTGTCTCTGGTCAGACACAACGACGCCTGAAATCCAAACTAACGGTTTCAGACAGTACTTTGATATCCAATGGATGTCAGTTGCTGTCTTCTCTGCCAACACTTTGAATATCTTGCGACACTCAGTTATTGGCTACAATGCTGGTCATGTAGGTCTAGTAAAGTTTCATGGCTTGCCCTATTGCAAGCCCCTAGCTTTAGCTATGGGGTCATGACCAAATAGGGAGAGTGAACCTGGGAGGACCAGGGACCGCCTGCTAAGCGGATCGTGCTGACTGCGGCATCAGATTCGAGTTCTGCGCTCTCCGCCATATGGAACCGCAGCTCAGCAGGCAGAGCGCCTAGTTGAAGCCCAGGAGACGCTGGTTCGACCCCAGCCGGTTCTACCAGATACGGGTCAGTACGCATAATTGGCGATTGCAGCGGTCTCTGAACTGCCCCATGGCTTAAAATCAGGGGGTTCCTGGTTCAGCCATGGTGTCTGCTTTTCAAGCTCCAGCAACAGCTCATGCTTTAATATTGCACAGACATTTCTCCGGCTTGAGGTATGCGAAAATGCTACCGTCTTCCTCTACGGAGCGGAGCGCAGCTGCTCCTTGTGACAATGGTTTAAAGGTACATTTATACAAAATCGGTTAAACCGAAGTTGCCTGTGGTATCGCTTTTTTAATTCAAAGCGGATCTTTAATATAATATGCTATTGCAGGTATAAATATCGAATTTTTCTAAAATATTTTAGACCACACATTAGAAACACCGTTGGTTCGATTCCAACCTGGCCCACCAAAATCCTCTGAGATTGCCAATTCTCAGG
>CAMWQV010000633.1 GCA_947176425.1 uncultured Clostridia bacterium | reverse complement strand
ATTGTCCCCATGGGCGGCCGGTAAAAGTAAAAATTTCAAAATATGAATTGGAAAAGATGTTTAAAAGAGCTTAAGATAGGAAAATCCCCCCCCTGTTTACCGAAAATGCGGCGAAAAGTCTGGCGTGATTTTCCTGAAAATCAATGGCTGAAAAGTAGCTGCCCCTTACTTTTATGAAAAATCTGCCGACAATTAGGATAGGGGTATATAGACTGGCGTATAGACACGTCTTTGTTGGGAGGCAGCATGGAACAGGTCCTATGTGTCGCAGGCCCCACCGCCTGCGGAAAAACAACGTTAAGCATTGCGTTGGCAAAACAATTCAACGGCGAAGTCGTCAGCATGGACTCTATGCAAATCTACCGCGGCATGACTATCGGTACAGCTGCGCCAAGCAGAGATGAAATGGACGGTGTCCCCCATCATATGGTCGGCATTGCAGATCCCTCCGAAAACTGGTCTGTTGCCCGGTTCGCGGAGGAGGCGGGACGCTGTGTCGAAGATATCCTGAAACGAAAAAAACTTCCCATCCTAACCGGCGGTTCCGGCCTGTATATGGACGCGGTGATTGCCGGACATGGATTTGCACCCGGCGAGACCGGCAGTCCGGTTCGGGCCAGACTCCAGGACGAACTGAAAAAAAACGGGATCGCACCGCTTCTGGAGGAACTGCGTACTGTAGACCCGGAATCCGCAGAAAAACTTCATCCAGCAGACGAAAAACGGATTCTTCGTGCGCTGGAAGTCTACCGTCATACAGGGAAGACGATTACCCAGCACAACCGGGAGACCCGCGCACGGCCAAATCGGTACGCGCCGGTTTATATCGGGCTGGCCTATCGTGACCGGGCGGATATGCGGGAACAGATCGACCGCCGGGTGGATGCGATGCTGGCCGCCGGTCTTCTGGAGGAAGTCCGGGCGCTTGTTGACGCAGGCATTCCGCGCACCGCCACAGCGATGCAGGCAATCGGCTATAAGGAACTGCTGGCCGCGCTGGACGGCAAATGTTTGCTGGAGGAAGCCGTCGGAGAAGTGAAGCTCCGTTCCCGTCAGTATGCCAAACGTCAGCTGACATGGCTCCGGCGCAGCCCGGATATACACTGGATATACTGGGAAAAAACGCGGGATTTTGTTCGCGCCCTTCAGGAAGCGACAGAAATCCTCACCCCATATGGACTACAATAGCGGTTGGAGGGACAACCCCTGTCCCTTGAAAACTAATGAAAAAAAGAGAGGTACATACCATGTCAAAAACACCCCATCTCCAGGACGCGTTCCTGGCCTCCGCACGCCGCAGCGAGACTCCCGTCACCGTTTTCCTGATGAACGGCTTCCAAATGCGCGGCATTATCTCCGGCTTTGACTCCTTTACCGTCATTCTGACCACGGAGGGCCGGCAGAATCTGATCTACAAGCACGCCATTTCCACCATCAGCCCGCTGAAGACTGTCGATCTGAGTGACTGGGAGGATACGCTGTAAGGCGTTTCCGGAACCGCGAAAAAGAGGCGATAGATGATGAAGGCAGGTTCGCTGGCTTTGAAAGCGGCGTTCGCGGCTGTTCTCCTGGTCGTGATCCTTTACTTTGGACTGAATTTGGCCTCCTATATGATGGACCCGTATAAAACGACGGTGTCCTATAACTATGTCAGCGAGAACGCGGTGGCTGTGTCCGGGTATGTCGTGCGGGAGGAACAGGCGCTGGAAGGAAGCGGCGACCTGATCTATTCCTCCCGCAGCGAAGGGGAACGGGTCAGCAAAGGCGGTACGGCCGCGCTGATTTATCAGAATGCCCAGGCGCTGGCGGACGCGAATATGCTGCGCAATCTGGAGGACCAGCTGGAGCAGCTGGTCTATGCGCAGTCCCTGACAGCCGGTACACAGACGGCGGCCCGGCTGGACGACGAAGTCACCTCCGCTTTGATCAGGTTCCGGGAGACACTGACAAACGGCAGCCTGACGGCAGTTTCGGACACCGGCGAAAAACTGCGCGCCGCGGTCTTGAAACGCAGCTACGCCTACTCCGGAACCGGCGATCTCCAAACGGCGGTTGCCGGTCTCCAGGAGCAGATCGCCGCCCTCAGCGCCGCCGCGGACCCGGGAACAACACGGCTCACCGCGCCGAAAGCCGGGCTGTTCTCCAGTCTGGTGGACGGCTATGAGAGCGTCCTGAACCCGGAAATGGCGCGGCAGCTGCTTCCGTCAACGTACAGGAATATCGCGCCGGACCCCTCCGCGTTCGGTGTGTGCAAGCTGGTCTACGGCTCCAAATGGTATTTTCTGACCGTTATGCGCAGTCAGGACATTAAGGGCCTGGAGGCCGGCAGCGGCATCACGCTCCGGTTTCAAAAGGGCCTGGACCGGGATATCGCGATGCAGGTCGATTATATCAGCCCCGCGGAGGACGGACAGCAGGTGGTACTGTTCGTCTCCGAAAAGCATCTGAATCTTACCACGCTTCTGCGCAGTCAGAACGCCCTGGTCATCTTTGACAGCTACAGCGGCATTCGCGTCCCGCGCAGCGCCGTACGGGTCGAGGCCGTCCCGGTAACGGATGAGGACGGCGAGCCGGTTCTTGATTCCAGCGGCAAAGAAAAAACTGAAAGCGTTACCTGCGTATACAGTCTCTGGGGCGTCTATGCCCGCCGGAAGCCGGTCACGATACTGTGGCAGGAGGATGAGTATATC
>CAMWQV010000632.1 GCA_947176425.1 uncultured Clostridia bacterium | reverse complement strand
AAATATAACAGTCAGGAAAAATTTTCTCAGCAAACGTCTGTCAGCCGGAGTATCTGAATACTCCGGCTGTCAGTTCATTTATTGAAAAATCTTTTTCGTCAAAAAATAATAAAAAATAACTTGTAAATATTTCGGCAATGTGTTATAGTATAGCTGAGACAAATAAAGGCAGGACGTGAGGGACTCTCCACCTCCCCCACGCCCCTATGCGGGACCCAAACAAGTTAACACCCGCAACTCCCACACAATAGCAATATGCTACGCCAGTCCCTATTATAACGGATTTCTTTACTCTTTTCAAGATCTGTTTTTGAATTGGACTTTCATTTAGGGCTTTGCGTTTGTATATATGCGGTGTGGGATGGGTATATCTATTCCTGCACCGCTTTTGTTTGTCTCAGCAGGAATGCCTGACGGGGCGGGACACCGCCCCTGATGGCGGAACTGTTGAGAAAAACAAAAAGGAGGACCAGACCCTTGTCAGAGTTGTTTGAAAAAATGTACGTGTCGCTTTTGAGCAGCACAGAGGATGTGATTGCGTATATCAGCCGTGAAATGGTAATCCCGGAGATATACGACTGGAACCGCACGCGCGAGGTACTCTTAATGCTCCAGGCCGGGCTCCAGAAGGCCGAGGACATCTATGTGGATGCTGAAGATGACGGCTGAAAAAACGCTGTATCCCCTGCTTCCCTTTCATGGGACGCAGGGGGTTCATCTGTTCTGGCAGAATTTTTTATTGCGGAGGCAGAAAAATGGACCATTACTATATGCGGCAGGCGTTGACGCTGGCAGCGGAGGCGGCGGAGGCGGGAGAAGTACCGGTAGGCTGTATCATTGTGCGCAATGGGGGAATCATAGGACGGGGACGCAACCGCCGGGAAGAAAGACAAAGCACGGTTTCCCATGCGGAGATGGAGGCCATCGCGCAGGCAAATGAGACTTTGCGGTCCTGGCGTCTGGACGGCTGCACGCTCTATGTCACGCTGGAACCCTGTCCCATGTGCGCCGGCGCGATTCTGAACGCACGGATTTCCCGTGTCTGTTTCGGGGCGCGGGACCGTGTTATGGGTGCGTGCGGCGGGGTAATGAATCTCTTTATGGAGGACTACCCCAACCGTCCGGCAGTTATTGGCGGTGTTTTAGAGGAGGAATGCGGCAGTGTGCTGAGCAGATTTTTCCGGGGGCTGCGGGAATAAACTGGAAGTACTGAAACAAAAGCCGCTGACAGGAATCAACTGTCAGCGGCTGATTGAATCTTGTTATGTACGCAGCTGTTCCGGGACGATTCTGGACCGGGTCAGCGCCTCCGTCAGCGCCATTCCCAGGACATAGCAGGCAAGTGCTTCTCCGGCGGCTACTGTAACGGCGTTAAACGCGAACGCGGGCAGGAACGCCGTACCCAAGCCCGTCTGCTGAAAAGCCAGCAGCGCGCCAATAATCACACCGTTGCAGATTACCGGCGGCAGCGGGGCCAGCCATTTGTTTTTGCATTTAGAGGTCAGGACAGCGGCAAGCAGCGTCGCCAGCGAACCGAAGATCAAATCCGGCAGGCCATACGGGCTTAAAATATTGGTAATAATGCAGCCGGCGAACAGACCCCAGGCGGTCACGGGACACAGGAAGGGGAGAACGGTCAGGGCTTCCGAAAAGCGGCACTGGATATGGCCGTAGGACAGCCCGAAAATGTTGCTGAAGTAGCTCATCACTACATACAGCGCGCCGGTGAGGGCAGCGAGGGTAATTTGGCGGACATTCAATGATTTCATGACAGAAAAACCTCCATTTTTTGTTTAGAGAACGCCCTGCCGAAGCCGCCAGCCCCGGCAGGCCGAACGAACACCCGCAGTACAATACGGATGCTTGGACTGGGTGTGGAAACCAGTCGGCAGGCATTATATCACAATGGAGGTTTTCTGTAAAGGGATTATTGAAACAGCCGCCGCACGTCTCTGTTTCCCTGCCGGGTATGCACGGCGGACTGCCGGGGAAGGGACTGACGCATATCTTTCAGCAGGGTACTGGCCGTGTCCGTATCCCGCACCAGGCCGTCCGTCATGCTGACATATTGGCGGGTATTGAGCAGGCGGCTTTGTTCGATCTGCGTATACAGCGCACTGTAGATATCCTGTATCTGAGCAATCCAGCGGCGGTCCTTGTCAATGGTGGAGACGGCGTTCTGCGCAAACTCCCGGGTCAGGACAGACAGACGGTCCAGCCGCAGGGAACGCACGGAAAGCCGGAACTGCGGTAATGTGACGGTATCCTCTCCCATGCGCAGGGGGATGCCTGAACTTCTGCAAAGCCGTGCGCAGCCGATATCCGCCGAAATCTGCACGTTCCCGCAGCCGCCGAACAGACAGGCGCCGATATCCGCGCCGGGGTCGCCGCCGATTGCTTTTTTTATCCGCGCGGTACCGGTTATCAGAATATTGCCGCTCTCTCCCTGGATTCCCGCACCGATTGCGGCGGCGTGTTCAGCGGCAGTGGCAATAATGGTGCCGCCGTGGATGCTGATATCCCCTACCGGCGCTGCCAGCGCGCCGCCGATTCCTGCGCCGCCGCCTTTGCCTCCGGAAGCGGTGATGGTGCCGCCTGTAATCGTGATTGTCCCCATAGAACTGCGGTATCCTGCGCCGATACACGCGCCGCCGCCGGTGCGGGCGGGTGAGACTCCGCCGCCGCGGCTGAACA
>CAMWQV010000631.1 GCA_947176425.1 uncultured Clostridia bacterium | reverse complement strand
ACTGGATAGATAGCTCAATGGTTAAGAGCGTTGGCTGTTCTTTCAGAAAATCCACGATCTCCTGCAATTCGGCTTTTTCTTCTTCCGCCCCGGCCACATCCATAAAACCGGTCTTTTTTTTGCTGTCCGTGCCGAAACGAATCCTGGCCCGTCCGAACCGGCGGCCCTGATCCATTCCGCCGCCGCCCCCGCCCTGGGCTTTGGACATCATATACTGCCAGAACAAAAAAATCCCGCCGATCATGACCACATACAGAAGAATCTCACTCCACCAGGGCGGCGTATAAATCGGGGCATAGTCGTAATCCCGAATAATCCCCTGTTCCTTCTGCTCCCGGATCAGGGGTCCCAATTCCTCCCGGAAAAGCTCCGTACTTTCCAGCTCATTCCGAACGACAGAACCGTCCTGCAGCGTCAGATACAGACTGTCGCCGTCCTTGACCGCAAAGCTCCGTACCTGCTCCCGCTGGAACAGCTCCTCTACCCGGGCATAGGTAACAGCTGGCGTCCCCATGGTTCCGTAAAACACATAGTAGGCGGCAAGCAGCAGGATAATGGCCAGAAAGTATAATCCCATTCCGGGGGTTTTTCCTCGTTTTGTCAAAGGGTCCACTCCTTTACATTCCGCTTGTTTTCTCAGTCGCCCTCGTATACTTCCGGCTTCAGGACGCCGATATAGGGAAGATTGCGGTATTTCTGGTCATAGTCTAAACCATAACCCACCACAAATTCATCCGGGACCGTAAAGCCAACATAATCAGGGATAACCTGCTTTGCCCGGCGGCTGGGTTTGTCCATGAGCGTGCAGATGGACACGGACGCCGCGCCTTTTGTCATAAAATACTGCTTCAAAAAATGCAGGGTATTTCCAGAGTCCAGAATGTCTTCAATGACGACCAGATTCCGCCCGGTGATATCCTGCTGGATGTCGTGGGTGATCTTGACCGCGCCGGTGCTGCTGGTACCGCTGCCGTAGGACGAGACGGCGATGAACTCCACATCGCTGCGTACCTGGCAGGCCCGGACGATATCCGCCATAAAAATAAACGCGCCTCGCAGGACACTGATAAACAGCGGTTCTTTGTCCTTGAGGTCCTCGTACATCTGCGCGCCCAGGGCGTGGATGCGGGACGCGATTTCTTCCTCTGTGTAAAGTATTTTCAAAATATCCTGATCCATATTTGTCATGACTGCTCTCCTTATGTGATATTTTTTATATTTATTTCTTGGACGCAAATGATACAGTCAGCGCAGGTTTTCCGGTCTTAGGACGCAGGTCCCAGTCCACAGCCACGCCCAACGCGGCGGCAGGCTTTCCGGCGGCGTACAACATCGGATGTTCCGCACGCCGCTCAATAGAAACGCCGTGGTCCTGAAAAATACGTTTCAGCGTCCGGCTTCCGTTTTCCACCCGCAAACGCCCGGTACCGTCCCAGACCGCGACCGTCAGCGGTCCGGCGTCCGCGTCCAGTACGACAGTATCAGGCGATTCATCGCCCATACCCTCCCGCAAAGTAATCTGCCAGGTTCCCCAGCGCTGCGTTCCCATATGCAAGACCTGGGGCGGGGGAACATCCGGAATCCGGCAGAGTATCAGTTGATGGGACCTGCGGACCGCCTGCAAGCCATTGGATAAGCGGTATGTTTTCCCGCTGCCCAGCGATAGTACCGCTTCTGTCTGACGGCAGGCCGGGGTCCCGCCCAGACGCTGCGCCATCGTCCGCACCAGACGCCGCTGCATCGCGGTATCCTGCCGTTTCAGCGCCGGAACCGGCAAAACGATCCTGCCGTTCTCCGGAGCTGGCAAAAGGGCGTCCGCTTCCGTTTGGAGATGGGCGTCCTCATCCCGCAGAAGCGCCGCCGCCGCCGCAATCCGGGCGGCACTGCCGGGCGCGATTTGTTCCAGGAGGGGCAGGACCTCCGAGCGAATCCGGTTGCGGGTATAGGCGGGGTCCTGATTGGTCTCGTCTTCTACATAGGGAATGTGGTTTCCGGCGATATAGGCGTTAATCTCCTCGCGGCTGTTTTCCAGCAGAGGCCGGACGATTCTGCCCCGCACCGGCGGAATGCCGCACAGTCCCTGAAGGCCCGTACCGCGCAGAAGATGGAGCAGGACCGTTTCCGCATTGTCGTCCCGATGGTGGGCCGTGGCGATATGGCCCGCGGAAACAGAGTTCGCTACATCTTCCAAAAATTGGTATCTGAGTGTACGGGCAGCGTCCTCGATCCCCGTGCCGGAACGCGCTGCCTGCGCCCGAACGTCGCCGCGTCCGGCGTAGAAAGAAATCCTGTTTTCCCGGCACCAGTCCCGAACGAACGCCTCATCCCGGTCCGCGGTCGGGCGCAAACAGTGATTGAAATGCGCCGCCGCTATCTGCATCCCGGTCTCACAGGAGAGACGGCGCAGGATATGCAGCAGAGCCATGGAGTCGCGGCCCCCAGAGACGGCGCAGAGTACGTTTTGCAGGTTCCAGCGGCGGCAGAAAGCGGCGGTCCGGACAGCAACGGCGTCATTCATCATCAAAGCGCATCTCCAATGTACTGAATGTCGTATACTGCGGTGTCCAGCGCAGAGGGATTTTTCCCGTTTCGCCGTGACGGTTTTTAGCGATGATACATTCAGCGATATTTTTCTTGTCGGTCTCTTCTTTATAGTAATCTTCCCGGTACAGAAACAGGACAATATCCGCGTCCTGTT
>CAMWQV010000630.1 GCA_947176425.1 uncultured Clostridia bacterium | reverse complement strand
TAACAGGAGTTTTCAATTCATGTGACGCGGCCCGGAGGAAATTTGTTTTCTGAATATCAGCTGCTTCTACTATTTTAATCTCTTGCTCCAACTTCTGGATCGTTGACAGCAGTGTCTGATATAGGTCGTTCACATTGTCAGCCAGCATTCCCATTTCGTCTTGCGAATTATTCGGGCAGTGTGTGGCAGGTTCCAATTCCCGCATTTGTTCTGTTGCAGCGCTGATCTGTTGAATGGGGCGAGTAAACATACGGGAATAGGCAAAGGCAAACAAAACAGAGATTACCATACAAAGTATGGCGGTAAAGGGCAGTATCATCAGAATTGCGCTGACAGCATCCTCAATGTGCTGGCGGGAAACAACAGCGGTAATATTTCCGCTCCCATCAGCAAATCCCTGCTCCACTCGGAAAAAGTCCGCGCCGCCCAGCGGATTCTCGGCCAGGGCGATTTTTAATCCATCCTCTGTGGCGCTTCCAATAATCGTTACTTCCACTCTGCCATCTGGAGAAGGAACCGTATCGATTTCAGCTTTCAGCAAGTCCACATGGTAAGAAAAGTCCTCATAGACAACGGATACATTTGCAACCCATTTAGTGGCAAAGTCCGTCACACAATTCAGCCGTTCTTCTGGCGGGGTTGTGGTAATCTGCTGGATCAATAAAGCAGCATCCGTTTCCAAAGTCTTTTCCTGCTGGTAGTTATAGGCCCGTGGCATCAGAAAATATATCAGTGTATGGGAGAGCAGGACGATAATCAACATCAGGCTCAAGGTATAAAGGAAGGTTTTGGGAAATATTTTTAATCTTTTCATTGGCTGACCTCAAGTTTGTATCCGATTCCTTTCACTGTCTTGATGCAATCCAAGCGCAGCTTTTTTCGTATGTTCTTAATGTAAGTATCGACCAGCCGGTCAACGACATAGGAACTGCTGCCCCATACTGCATCCAGGATCTGTGTACGGGACAATACCAGTCCCTGATGGTCAACCAGCAGTCTGAGCAGATCCAGTTCTTTGGCTGTGATCTCCAATTCGCCGCTGGCATCACGGGCAGAGTATCCGGGAAAATTGACAATCAGATCCCCATATGTCCAGGTGTCTGTTTTTTCCGATACACCACCCCGGCGCAGCAGGGCTGTCACCCGTTTCCCCAGGATGACCATAGAAAATGGTTTGGTCATATAGTCATCGGCTAAACCGTCAAAACTGGCCACTTGGGTATATTCATCCTCCAGGGCTGTCAGCATGAGTACCGGACCCTGACTTGTTTTGCGGATTGTATTCAGGACCACCAGGCCAGAAACCGTAGGCAGCATGATGTCCAGAACAATCAGATCGATTTTCTGCTTGGAAAACAGCGTAATCGCTTCGTCCCCGTCAAACGCAGGAATCGTAATGTGTCCGGCTTCATGCAGATATTCGCAGACAGCCTCGTTGGTGTCAATATCGTCCTCAACGATCAATAATGTCGCCATCAGCGCACCTCCTTGTGTTATCGATTGAGCTTACTATAGCATGGCAATGTGAAGCGTATATGAAATCTGCTCAATTTTATTGGTGTATTTTAGAGAACTTCATCGCAGGAATTTGTCCATTTCACACAAGCTCCACATAAGTTATACATAAGTTCCACACTGGTTATATATAGCCTCCACACTGCGGCGGTACTTTTACGGAAAGTGCCGCCGTTTCTTTGCGTTCAGCATGGAAACGGCGATTTTTCAGGAGGTTGCCGCTGTGTCAAAATTCTATGATGAGCCTGGAGGGGGTTGCTCGTCAAAAAAATTCTATCGCTGACACAGGACAAAATCACCCACGGATATAAACTATACACCGCAGCAAATAGCTGCTTTATTTTATATATCGCTCGACCGGCTTGGAACCGGTTGGGCGATTTTTGCTGCAATTGGCCGACTGTAGCTTTCGGCCTTGACTCCGACTGGCAGCCTTACACAGCAAAATATCCATGAACTCCAATCACAGAACCACAAAAATCTGATGATTGGGAGATCATACATAATGAATTACGATATGAAACAAAGCGGAAATCGCATCCGGCAGCTCCGTATGAAACATGGACTGACACAAGAAAAAGTGGCAGCCCTTATAAATATTGACAGAAGCTTTTATGGCCGTATTGAAGCAGGCCAAAAAGGTTGTTCTGTTGACCTGTTCGTACAGCTCTCTGAAATATTCCATGTGTCGCTGGACTATCTGATCTTAGGCAGGCACCTTACTGCTATGCCGGAAAGTTCGGATATGGTACAGCTGAAAGAGGATATTAATGACTTGGTCGCTCATCTGGAGCAGTTCAAGTCGACTCTGTAAGGAATGTGTCCAACAGGCACAAATGTGTCTAATACTCTCTAAAAAACCAAGTTTACATCAGCTACAATAAGGACAAGGCCAACCGCCCTGAACCTTGACAAGTTGATACCAGCAGAACGGATAACCACCTGAACAGACGAGCGCCGAGACAGTGCGCGCCGAGATCAGCAGGAGGGGAACGCATCGTGGAAAGAGTTCTCCTCCTGCTGTAGCGATTCAGCCTGCAGCGGGGTAGCTTTGGCAAGCTGCCCAGTGATGACCCTGTCCAGGTATATAATGAGACACCACGCTGGCCTGCGCGTAAGACAGGCGGTGCTGCCCCTGAGTTGAAAGCAGTAGAGACTCCTGGAATATGCCCGTGAAGATTTG
>CAMWQV010000629.1 GCA_947176425.1 uncultured Clostridia bacterium | reverse complement strand
GGAACCGGGACCCTATCTTTCCGCTTCCGCGATTCGCGCTGAAATTCTGGCGGGGACAGATTGGGAGGAAGCTGTTCCGGCGGGTACGGCGGCGGTCATGAAGCGGGAACAGGCGGCGGGACGCGGTCCTGTCACAATGGCTGCCAGCGAACGTGCGGTATTAGCCCGTCTGCGCACCATGAAGGAGGACGAGTTTCTCCCTTACGACGGCGGCGGCGAGGGATTATACCACCGTTTTTACCGTGCGGTCCGCAGCGCCGCAGGACTGGACGCGATTCTGCCGGAAGCCAAAACAAAACGGTATCCGCTGGCCCGTCTGCGCCGGATGCTGCTGCACAGTTATTTAGACGTAAGAATGCCGGAAAAGGGACAGACACCGCCCTATCTGCGGGTCCTGGGGGCCAATGCCGCCGGAAAGAAGCTTCTGTCTCAAATGCGGAAGACGGCGCGGCTGCCGGTTTTAACGAAGCCCGGCAGTGTCCGGTGTCTGGGCCAGGCGGCGCAGACGCTGTTTGAACAGGAGAGCCGGTATACGGACCTGTACACGCTGTCTTATCCGGTACTGGTTCCGCCGGGCAGTGAGTACCGGACAGGGCCGGTCATGTCTTTTTCAGGAAAGGAAACAGATATATGAGTAAAATCATCGCCATACTGCCGGTGCTGCTGCTGTGCCTGCTGGGGACGGTCTTAGGGTTAGGGAGCGCTGCCATTCCGGAGGAGACAGCCATCCAGACGGAGGCGGAAGAACCTGTATACTGTCTGGACAAAATAACTACCCAAAATGTTTTTGCCGCGGAGGACGGTTCGGAACTTGCCCGCTATTCCTACCAGCTTCTGACGCTGTCCGTCTCGAATCTGGAAACGCTGTCCGAGGCGGACCAGCGGAATATAGACAATTTCAACGCTAAAATGACCGGCTTAATGGACAGCGCCGTGGAGTCCGGTATGGCGATGGGCGAGGACGCGCTGGCATTATACGGGAATGCGCAGCTTGATTATTATGACGAAACGACTGCGTCAGGGTATTTTTCGGGACAGTATATCAGCGTTCGCATCAACTACAGCAGCTACACCGGCGGCGCGCACCCGAACCGGTATGTATACAGCTGTCTGTTTGACCTGCGGACCGGGCAGTTTATGGACCCGCTGCAAATTGCGGACGATCCGGAGGGCTTCCGCAGCAAAACGGCGGAGGTGCTGACCGTGAAAGCGGAAGCGCTGCCGCAGTCTGAACTGTATTGGTCGGACTATGCGGAAACCCTGTCCCGATGGAACGAAGGAACGGTGCTGTTTGACGCGGACGGGATGCTGGTCGTGTATTCGCCATACGAATTGGGACCGTATTCGATGGGAGAAGTGGAGCTGCGTGTAGGCTATGAGGAGCTGGCGGAACTGGCCGGTCCCGCAAGTCTGGAGCGTTTGGGACTTGCCCGCTAAATCTTCCTATGAAAAATGCAAAAATCATCTGCTGCATGGATGGATACAGGACTGTGGAAGTCCCTGTCTGCTCTTTAGACGAGCTGCTGTCCAAGCTGAATGAGATCAGGCGGACAGCCTCAACTTTTACAGAAATCATATTCAGCGCTGATGTGGCAGTTGAGGGGGCAGGAAGAATCTCTGTTGGGTTAGATCAGAAGTGTATTTTGACGTATACTTCGGAGGACTTGGGGGAAACGCTGACCTCTTTAGGGGATGAGGCCGCGCAAGGGGAAACCATATACTATTTTGGTGACTATACTTCCATGAGCAACAAATATATCATACCATTTGATAAAGCTGTAGAGGTGTTGGAAACCTGGATCAACAGCGGCAAATTGAGCGGCAGTATAAAGTGGACAGACAAATTGTTTTGATTTTGGGCTAAAGGGAAAAAACAGATATCCGCCGGACAGCGACGGCGGATATCTGTTTTTATTTGGGGAACGACAGGAGCGACTGAATGATATCCGCCGTTTTTTAAGCAAATTATCCTTTACAGCCGTTTGATCCGGGGTTATAATAGGGCTGAGAAGTTTCGTATGGGAGTGACAGAGGGATGATCGAAAAGATCCGGAAATATCAACAAACGATGATCATTATCCTGATCGTCATTTGTATGGGGATGATTATGGCCGGCGGTATGAGATATGTGGCAAGACTGCGGCACGACTTGCAGGTCAACGCGCTTCAGAATCTGATGACCGTAACCGCACAACAGAAGCAGGCTTTTGATAAATATATCGGCGACGAACGGAATCAGTTATACCATTTTACGAAGTACTTCACCGAAAATAAGCTGGACGATTCAAAACAGATCCGGCAGCTGCTGACACTGCCCGATGAGACGGACGCGATCTATTTGGTCATGTGTCTGGATGACGGCTGGGTCTGCGGCACTTCCTTCGAGGATATCCGCCAATTAGATGAAGAAAATCTGGCGGTCTACCGTTCTTTGCAGGATAACGGCGTCCGTGATACATATATCGGACTTTACTCCAATACTTCGCGGTTTGGGTATTATGAGAAATTCACGTTCAGCAACGGGCATCAAGGCTTGATTCAAAAAAGCTATGACCGCAGCCATGTCTTGGAAAAATTCCCTCTCTCCTTCTATAATAATAAGGGTTTGTCCTATGTGGTGAATTGGAAGGGGGATATTTTGCTGCGTCCTGCCGGTATTACGGAAAAAGAGAATATTTTTGACCTGCTGTCCGAAACCTATCAG
>CAMWQV010000628.1 GCA_947176425.1 uncultured Clostridia bacterium | reverse complement strand
CTTTTATATATTTTTGTGCAAATATAATATATTTATTTTTGTAAGTGCAGTCTATAGAAGCGAGACTTCTGCGCAGTGCAGGAATTAGTCTGGCTTGGTGGAAGACAGTCTCAGGCCGGCAGCAAAAGAAGTGCGGCATACAATGGCGGCCTGTTCCGAAACCTGCTGCTGCCTGCCGCTTCTTCCGGAACAGTTACAGTATTGGTACGGAACAACGGGTAAGGCTGAAACGCTGCTGCTGGGACAGCTGCCCTGCATCCATTGTGAGGGGTGAAAAACTGTACAACCGTCAATGAAAAGATATCCAGCCGCCTTTTGTACCACAGCAGAACCGTCAATCAACAGGTGCGGGAAGCTTGCGTCAGGGCATACAAGTTTAATCATATAGAAAAGACCTGTCCGGAATAGAGCTGCAGGTCCTTAGAAATATGAAGCGCAAGGGCATCAATGAGATGCCGCTGCTGAGAGAGATGTATTTCTATGGATGTTGTTCGGATTATGTGCAGAATACATGAGTAGTTACCAGATAGAAAAATATGGTAACTACTCATATATTCTGTATTCCTCTATACAGCGGCAGCCGTCAGAGAATGTCCGGGACAGTTCTGACTTCATACTCTCTTACTGCTCTGCCTAACGCTTTCATCTTTCCAACGTTGGATATGGCTAAAATCTGCTGGGCAATCTCAGTATCGTGGAACAGAACCGCTTTCTGGTACGTCATATCCTGCTCAATAACAATTACAGTATTTGTACGGAATGACTGGTAAGGCTGGCTGTACGGATTCGCTGAAACGCTATGAATTGACAGGGGTGGGCAGTTTTCAGTTATCGAGTTTTTTCGGTCATCATTTTGATGACCGAAACGAAACTCAATAACTTTGAATAATTGCAGGCAATAAATAATTATATATTATAGTTTTGTCATAATTTATGAACTTATTTGCAGAAATTTGCAAAAAACTGGATGTTGACTCTGGCAGCCGGCGTAAAACCCACTAACTGTTCTGAACAACAAAGAGGATCAATCCCGCTGTTTATTTCCGTGTCAGAGGCATCTTCGACTGTTTGCGAATGATGCAGATTGTTGCAGAGCGGCAGCCGTCAATAAAAGGAAAGCACGATGCCGCTCATGATATTGTCCGCGGCAGAAACTCCCATCTATAGGGTTAGGGTGCGGGAACGTTATCCTGCTAAACGCCGAACGAGACATTCAGCGGTTTGTCTGTATGAAAAAGTCGGGGTCATTTTGACCCTGAGTTCCTGTCTCCGTCTGCTGTCAGATTTAGAGAAGCTATATGGCTATACGGAGGAGATGGGAAAGAACTGAGGCATTTTTCCGGAGAATGTATGGAGCAGTATCGGAAGCGGACTTCTTGATTTACGGAATTAGTATGGAGTTCTGACCAAATAAATAGGGAATGTCTACTGTGTTTTTGAGGAAAAGGTGATTGGCGGGATAGTTGTCTGAGACTGCTGTTCATAAGGACGGCAAACTTGCAGAAATCAGTGGCAAACGGTCTCGTTATACAGACTGAACGATGGTGATCAGCACGGCAGTGAACCGCTTCCTGCAAGACAGACTGCATTAGGGGTGGACGCTCCAGAAAGGCATATGAGCTGAAAGGGATCATCATTTTGATGACCTTTTGAAACTCGTGGACTATGAATAATCGAACAGAGTAACGATATATTGATCTTGTTTTTTTGCGAATGATGCAGATTGTGGCAGAACACCGCAATAGAGCTGCAGGTCCTTAGAGACATGGAGCGCACAGGGCGCTGATGAGATGCTGGGCTGAGAGTAATGTATTTCTATGGATATTGTTCGGATTATGAGCATGATGAATGAGTAGTTACCAGATAGAAAAATATGGTAACTACTCATTTATTCAGGTTCCATTATACAGCGGCAGCCGTCAGGGAATATCCGGGACAGTTCTGACTTCACCGCAGTGCTGTCCGCACAGACATCAAGGCAAAACCCAGCAGATTTTTCCCCCGCCAGGCATCCATATCAAACCGCCTGTCATCTGTCATAGACAGACCGATTCCCCATATTTTGTCCTGCACAGCACATTCTGCTAAAACATGATCCTGCGTGGCAAGAAGCTGGTCCCGCAGTGCAGCGTTCTGTGCGAATTTCTCCGCCAGACCCTGATAGACGATGATCTGCCGCAGACCGCCCCAGAGAACGTCATTGTACTCTCTTACTGCTCTGCCTAATGCTTTAATCTTTCCAACGTCGGATACGGCTAAAATCTGCTGCGCAATCTCAGTATCATGGAACAGAACCGCTTTCTGGTGCATCATATACTGCTCCATTGATGTATATAAGATGCCGTCTTTTGTAAAGTCAGAAAGATACCAGTTGCTCAAGTAGCCGTTGATTTCATCAGGGTTATGGAAGCAAATTACTTTTTTCATGTTGGTCCTCCTATCTTTACAGCGGCAAAAAGCGTGAAGCTCCTTCCGCCGCAGCACTAACAGGTATAAAAATATGGATTGGGTACGCCATCCAACACAAAACGCACTTTTATATCGAGCAGGCTGGCAAAGGATATATGCGTCAGCAGTTTCTGCATCTCCGATACCTGGAATGTTGTCCCTTCACCATCATAACTAGCAGGGACAGACAGAATCCCGACCTCAACTACCCAGACCACCGCATTTTGCAGCGGAGAGACGATCGTTCTGTACAGGTTT
>CAMWQV010000627.1 GCA_947176425.1 uncultured Clostridia bacterium | reverse complement strand
CGGATGACCCCACGCCGCCGGACGATCCTACGCCGCCGGATGACCCCACGCCGCCAGTCGTCACCAGCTATACGGTCACTTTTAACTCGAACTATCAAAGCGGCAGCGTTTCCACCACGACCACTTCCGGTACGCTGGCAAAACCGGCAGACCCGGTCCGCGAGGGGTATACGTTTGGCGGCTGGTATACGGACAGCGGCTGTACCAGCGTATACAATTTCAGCACAACAGTCACTGCCAATATAACCTTATACGCCAAGTGGACACCGCAGCTTACTGTGACCCTTGATTCCAGATTTGGTGATTCCGGCGAACGCAAAGACGTTTTTGTGGATAATGGAAAACCTCTGGCAAGGCCGGATAGCCCTACCGGTACAGGCATTACGTTCATTGGATGGTATACAGATCAGGATTTTTTGAACGAATACGATTTTACTGCCCCTGTAACGGAAAATATCACTCTGTACGGACAGTGGGATATCAACAAATATACCGTAAAATTCATTGTTGACGGTGAGACTTATGCATCTGAGGATATTCTTTATAAATACGCTATTGAATCTTCTCAAAAACCTGCTGACCCCTCTAAAACGGGATACACTTTTGACGGCTGGTATAAGGAAGTATCCTGCGTTAATAAGTGGAATTTTTACGGAGAGACACCGGCAGATTATATGCCTGCGGAAAATATCTATTTGTACGCCAAGTGGACGCCTGAACAGTATTCCGTAACTTTTGACCTTAATTATATGATTGATTCAGTAACGCCTGCGGGTACTTATCAAACGGCATCTGCTGACTATAACACGCTGGTATCAGCGCCGGAAAATGACCCCGGCAGAACAGAGTATACCTTCAGCGGCTGGTTTACAGACGAAGCCTGCACAAATGCATACGATTTTGACACTCTTGTAACAGAAGATTTGATTCTGTATGCTAAGTGGATACCGCGGCTTACTGTGACTTTTATTAACAGCCATAATGATATTGAATTCAGCAGAGAGATAGTTTATGTTGACAAGGGAAAGGCCGTAGCAAAGCCAGAAAACCCAACCCATGAAGGTCTTACATTCTATAACTGGTATCTGGGTTCCGATCTTGAAGGTGCGACGCAGCTTCCTTCCCCATACAATTTTAGTACCCCTGTAACAACAGATATCACGCTGTATACGGTCTGGACCGTCATTGCCTATGATGTTACATTCGTTACTGACCATGTGACCTCAACAACAGTCAGCGTCCCATATAACACGCATATTACTGAGCCAGCAGCACCCACTAAGACGGGCTATACATTTGGCGGCTGGTACACAGATGAAACCTATACAACCGAATGGGATTTTGCCAATGATGTGCCTACGGAACATATCAGTTTGTATGCCAAGTGGACGCCTATACAGTATACTGTAACGTTTGATTACAATTACACGACCGGTTCGGGAACAGATGCAGGCGCGTATCAAACGGTTTCTGTAAACTATAACACGCCTATATCAGCGCCGGCAGTTGATCCTGACAGAACAGGCTTTACCTTCGGCGGCTGGTATACAGATAAAGAATGCGAGAACAAGTGGACTGACGGTACTGCTGTCACCGATCATTTGACACTCTACGCCAAATGGACCGGTGTTGCATACACCGTAGAACTGAACGCAAACGGCGGCACGATCAGCGACGGTAAAAATGTGGAAGGTTACACATACGGCACTGCTGTCACACTCCCAACGTCTGAGGATATAACAAATGAAGGCCTTACGTTTGGCGGATGGTATGAGAGCAGCGATTTTTCCGGAGAAGCAGTCACCGCCATCTCTGCCACCGATACCGGCGATAAAAAATTCTACGCCAAGTGGATCTATACACTTAAGAAACATGGCGGAAATCTTTATATGGACAGCCAGGATGTCACAAATGAAGACCTTGAAAATGTCAAAAAACTGTTGGAAAATCAAGATACCGTAATCGTCAACTCATCTGACGGCTTTTGTGCATTGTTAGTGACAGGTAATTTGACTGTTCCTACAGGAACGACTTTGAAGATGGAAGCTGGCTTGATGGTGGGGCTATACGGCGGCTCCAGCAGCGATTATACAGATAAGCCCGGAACACTTACAGTTAAGGGAAATCTAATCATTGAAGATACAGGCGGTTTGTCGATATCGATGACTGACGTAGTTTCAATAAGTCAGATCAATATTGACACAAGCGGAACTTTGACACTCAATGGTGTATCAGAGTTGTATGGCAACATTGATAATAAGGGTAAATTTGTAATCGCTTCCGGATGCGATGCACAACTTTCCGGCAGACCCTCTTTTGAAAATTCGGGTACGCTTGATATTAAAGGAAAGCTATCTATTGTGGACTGTAATTTTACTAATAGCACTGGCGGCACTGTAGTTAATGATGGAGAGATTGTTATAAGGCATTCTTTTACCAACAACGGCACTGTTAACAACAACGGCACCATTACCAACGGCGAGGATTCCAGCGGTACGGAGTTTGGCGGCACCATCATCAACAATGGTACTTTCATCAACGAAAAAAATGGTACTGTTATTAACGGTTTCCTCAAGTTTGAAGTAGGTGATACCGTAGGTTCTGACCCCGAAGACACCAGCGCCAGCACCATCACCAACACCGGCGACATTCAAAACTTTGGCGAATTCACCAACAATACCACCGGCATTATCAGCAACACTGGCACCTTCAC
>CAMWQV010000626.1 GCA_947176425.1 uncultured Clostridia bacterium | reverse complement strand
ATGAAGAGCAGATGCGTTATTATGTTAACCGCGGTTTCCGAAGATTAACGGAGCAGCATTTATAAATATTCCGTTATTTTGAGTTAAAAAGCGTCGGGAACACAAAAGAGAATTGGGATTAGTTTAATTAAAAACATTGATAAACTTCATACAACAGAGATGGGTGCAGAACGAATAAAAAGAAATTTACAGATTGAAACAGAGGATGCTGTTCAATGGTGCAAAGTACGCATTCTGGACAAAGACACAAAGATGGAAAGAATCGGGAAAAATTGGTATGCAGTTGCAGGTGATTCCAAAATAACCGTGAACGCACATAGTTATACAATTATCACCGCACATAAAGTTAAAGGATGAAAGCAGCTTCAAATGGATAGGATACCATATAAATAAGTAATTTCCCTTGCGTCCCCGACGCAAAGAAAGGAACGGTTATGGGCTTTTGGCAGAAATTAAAGAAACTCTATATGGGCGACGTGTTCGGCGCCGCGATCAGCGAGGCCGATGAGGCGTTTTTCGACGACCTGGAGGAAATGCTGATTTTAGCTGACGTGGGAATGCAGACGTCGATGGACGCTGTGGCGGAACTGCGTCAGATTATGATTGAGGATAAAATCTCCGGACAGGAACCGGTCAAACAGTGCCTGCGGGATATCCTTGTGGAAAAGCTGAACGTGGGAGAGACAGCGCTGGATTTAAGCACAAAACCCTCTATCGTGCTGATGATCGGCGTCAACGGCGTAGGAAAGACGACCTCTATCGGGAAACTTGCGAACAGCCTGCGTTTGCAGGGAAAACGGGTTCTGCTGTGCGCCGGGGATACATTCCGGGCGGCGGCGGCGGATCAGCTGGAAGTCTGGTCTAATCGTGCGCGGTGTGAGATCGTGCGGCAGAAGGAGGGCGCGGACCCCGGCGCGGTACTGTTTGACGCTTTGCAGGCTGCCAGAGCCAGAGGCGTGGACGTGGTGATCTGCGATACGGCCGGGCGGCTGCATAATAAGTCGCATCTGATGGCAGAGCTTGCGAAGCTTAGAAGAATTATTGACCGGGAAATGCCGGACGCCGCTTTGGAGACGCTGCTGGTGCTGGACGCGACTACAGGACAGAACGGATTGATTCAGGCGAAGCAGTTCAAGGAGACGACTGGCTGTACCGGGATCGTGCTGACCAAGCTGGATGGTACGGCAAAGGGCGGTATCGTGATTGGTATTGCGCAGGAATTGCAGGTGCCTGT
The DNA here is from genome assembly GCA_947176425.1 of uncultured Clostridia bacterium. Taxonomy (GTDB): domain Bacteria; phylum Bacillota; class Clostridia; order Oscillospirales; family Oscillospiraceae; genus Pelethomonas. The sequence continues at coordinate 1,482 of CAMWQV010000626.1, read as the reverse complement.
GAAGTTCGTGGGGCTGGGCGAGGATATTAAAGACCTTCAGCCCTTTGACGCAAGGGAGTATGTAAACGCTCTGATTTGAGAGGATATTTGGATATGGCTAGAATTGACGGCAGAAATAATAACGAACTAAGGCCGGTAACGATAACGGCCGGATTTGTAGATTTTGCGGAGGGCAGTGTGCTGATCCAGTGCGGCGGGACAAAAGTGCTGTGCTGTGCCAGTGTGGAGGCGGGCGCGCCGAAATACGTGCCACAGGGGACCGGATGGGTGACAGCCGAATACTCCATGCTGCCGCGGGCCAATCGCGAACGGAGCCGGAGAGATATCAGTCGGCTGAAACTGAGTTCGCGCAGTGCGGAAATACAGCGGCTGATTGGAAGAAGCCTCCGGGCGGCGGTGGATTTGGCCGCGCTGGGAGAGCGGACCGTTACCGTGGACTGCGACGTTTTGCAGGGGGACGGCGGTACGCGTACAGCTTCCATAACAGGCGGGTTTGTCGCGCTGGCGCTGGCCTGCCGGAAGCTGCTGGAGCAGGGAACCATGACAAAAGACCCAATCCGTCATTATGTAGCCGCGGTGTCGGCGGGAATCGTGCAGGATGAATTGCTGCTGGACCTGTGCTACAGTGAGGACAGCCATGCGATGGTTGACCTGAACTGCGTGATGGATGACGGCGGCGGCCTGATCGAATTGCAGGGAACCGGCGAGGGCAGAAGCTTTACCATAGAGGAACAGCGGAAACTGGTCAGCTTGTGTAGTGAGGGAATCCGTTCGTTAATCGAAAAACAAAAAGAGATTTTGGGGGATTAGTATGAAATTTATTCTTGCGTCTCAAAACAGACATAAATTGAAGGAAATGCAGGACATTCTGTCCGCTGACGGAGTAGAAGTCGTGCTGGAAGCGGATATCGGCTTAAAAATTGATGTGGAAGAAACCGGGGAGACGTGCGCGGAAAATGCCATGCTGAAAGCAAGAGCCGTGATGGAAGCCAGCGGACTGCCTGCCATTGCGGACGATTCCGGCGTATGTGTGGACGCCCTGAACGGTGCGCCGGGGGTCTATTCGGCGCGGTATGGCGGACCGGAACTGGATGACACGGCAAGATACCGCCTGCTGCTGAACAATATGCGGGGAGCGCATTCCCGCACCGCGCATTTTACCAGTGCAATCGCCTGCGTTTTTCCCAATGGGGACACGATAGAAGCGGAAGGGATCTGTCCGGGAACCATCGCCTTTGCGCCCCAGGGAACGGGCGGGTTTGGTTATGATCCGGTGTTCTTTCTGCCGGAACTGCGGAAGACATATGCCCAGCTGACGCCGGAAGAAAAAGCGGCGGTGTCCCATCGCGGAAAAGCCTTGGCGGTATTTGAGAAAAAATTGCAGGAATATTTGAAAAATCAATAAGGGATAAAGTTTATGGAATTAACAAGTAAACAGCGCGCTCAGCTGCGCGGAATCGCCAACGGTTTGGATACGATTGT
>CAMWQV010000625.1 GCA_947176425.1 uncultured Clostridia bacterium | reverse complement strand
GCGGGTCAGTGAAAAAGATACTTTGGAGATTGTCTGGAACTTTAAGGAGTGAAATAAGGGGATGCTTTCCGGCGTTTGAATGGAGGGTATCCCAAACCTTGTAGAACAGGGAATAGAGTGCTGTGCTTGAGGTGGGATGCCATGTAAAAATATGGACGTGCAGGAAACATATTTTTTTATGTATGTCTTGACACGAGCCGATGGCCACACTGTTGGAAATCATACATATCATCACCCTGACATGTCGAAAATTTCAGATGAGGCTTCCTTCAGGAAGGAAATGGACGACGTTGCGAATCTGTTCAGGGAGGTCACAGGAACGGATATGGCTATGTATTACAGGCCGCCTCAGGGAAAGTACAACACTTCAAATTTGAAGATGGCGAAGGACATGGGATATTCCACCTTTTTCTGGAGCCTTGCCTATGTGGACTGGAACATCGACGCGCAGCCCAGCCACGAGGAGGCTATGGAGAAGCTTATGGGCCGGATCCATCCCGGCGCCATCGTACTGCTCCACAGCACGTCCAAAACCAACGGGGAAATTCTGGATGAGGTGCTGACGAAATGGGAGGAGATGGGATACACCTTCCGGCCATTGTCGGACTTTGTGGGAACTTTGGAGACCGGCGGAGAGAATGCAGGGAGTCAGGTCGGCAGTGAAAATGAGTCCGGAAATAGCGGCGGCGGACGGATTCTTCAGGATGAGAGTGCGCCGAAAACTTGAAATGCGGCGCAAAACTTTGTTGGTTTATCCGCCTGAAAAAAAGTTTTGACGAAAGAGTATGTCTAACTTATAATGGGACATGGAAATACCACGGCGATCATCTCTTCCGGAACGCCGGTTTCCGGAGTGATAGTTCTTGGGGTGATGTTCCCGGAATGATAATATTCCATGGGATGGTTAGTTCTGTGGATTGATTTGTACCACATGCAAGAAGGAGGGACTATCCCCTTTTTGCGGAATGCGAGGATAAAATGGATAAGGAACTGGTGGTTGTCATTGATTTCGGCGGACAGTATAATCAGCTGGTTGCCAGGCGTGTCAGAGAGTGCAATGTATACTGTGAAATTTATTCCTATAAGACGGATTTGGCAAAAATAAAGGAAATGAACCCAAGAGGGATCATCCTGACAGGAGGTCCCAGCAGCTGCTATGAGGAGGGGGCTGCTCTTTGTTCCAAGGAGTTGTTTGAGTTGGGCATTCCCGTGCTGGGGCTTTGCTACGGAGCACAGCTCATGATGCATGTACTGGGGGGAAGAGTGGAAAAAGCGCCTGTGCGGGAGTACGGCAAGACCGAGGTGCATGTGGATACAAATTCAGCCCTTTTTACGGACGTGACGCCTGATACGGTCTGCTGGATGAGCCACTTTGACTATATTTCAGCACTGGCGCCCGGTTTTAAGATGGTGGCGTCTACGGCGGACTGTCCGGTGGCAGCGGCGGAATGTGTGGAAAGAAAGCTCTATGCCATCCAGTTCCATCCTGAGGTACTGCACACGGTGGATGGTTCCAAAATGCTTTATAACTTTGTAAGAAATATCTGCGGCTGCTCCGGCGACTGGCGCATGGATTCCTTTGTGGAGGAAAGTATCAAAGCAATCCGCGAAAAGGTTGGCGGCGGGAAAGTGCTTCTGGCCCTTTCCGGCGGCGTGGATTCTTCCGTGGCGGCGGGGCTGTTGTCCAGAGCCATCGGAAAGCAGTTGACCTGTGTGTTTGTGGATCACGGACTCCTGAGAAAGAACGAGGGCGATGAGGTAGAGGCTGTGTTCGGTTCAGGCGGACAGTTCGATCTGAACTTTGTCCGGGTCAATGCTCAGGAGCGCTATTACGGCAGGCTGGCCGGTGTGACGGAACCGGAGTCCAAAAGAAAGATTATCGGAGAAGAGTTTATCCGCGTATTTGAGGAGGAGGCAAAGAAAATCGGCGCGGTGGATTTCCTGGCCCAGGGAACAATCTATCCCGATGTGGTAGAGAGCGGCCTGGGCGGTGAGTCCGCGGTCATCAAGTCCCACCACAATGTGGGTGGTCTCCCCGACTATGTGGACTTCAGGGAAATTATCGAGCCTTTGCGCAACCTGTTCAAGGATGAGGTCAGAAAGGCCGGGCTGGAGCTGGGAATTCCGGAGAAACTGGTCTTCCGCCAGCCCTTTCCCGGTCCCGGCCTGGGTATCCGCATCATCGGTGAGATTACCGCGGAGAAGGTCAGAATCGTGCAGGATGCCGACGCTATCTACCGGGAGGAGATTGCCAAAGCCGGTCTGGACAAGACCATCGGCCAGTATTTTGCCGCATTGACAAACATGCGCTCTGTGGGCGTCATGGGCGACGAGAGAACCTACGATTACGCAGTGGCCCTTCGTGCGGTGAACACAGTTGATTTCATGACGGCCGAGATAGCCGAAATCCCCTATGAAGTGCTGCAGAAGGTCATGAGCAGGATCATCAATGAGGTGCGCGGGGTCAACCGGGTGTTCTACGATTTGACTAGTAAGCCGCCCGGAACGATAGAGTTCGAATAGGGGACATTTGGGCCGGGAATCCGATAAAATAATAGGTTTCCGGTCTTTTTGTTTCCTGCGTGACACTAATATGACACTGGAAAATCAGGTTCGTACTTTTATTATCCGCCAAAGGGGTTGTAGGTCGGGAAGAGGAGGGGGAAAGTTAGGGTGGAAACTGATGCGGGGATGTGGTAGAATGGGGGAGGAAGCAGGACGGGAG
>CAMWQV010000624.1 GCA_947176425.1 uncultured Clostridia bacterium | reverse complement strand
GAACCGATAACACCGGCCACGTTGGGACCCATTGCGTGCATGAGCAGGAAGTTCGCGGGGTTGGCTTTCTGGCCCTCGACCTGGGAGACGCGGGCGGCCATAGGAACAGCGGACACGCCTGCGGAACCGATCAGGGGATTGATCTTTTCTTTCAGGAAAAGGTTCATGATTTTAGCCAGCACCACGCCGCCCGCGGTGCCGAAACCGAAGGCAACAACGCCCATGAGCATAATTGCGATGGTTTGCAGGGACAGGAAGGTGGTAGCGGTGGCGGTCGCGCCGACAGAGATGCCCAGGAAGATGGTGACAATATTCATCAATTCGTTCTGAGCGGTCTTATTCAGACGTTCGACGACGCCGGACTCTTTGAACAGGTTGCCCAGCATCAGGCAGGCGATCAGAGGGCCGGCAGACGGGACCAGCAGGGCCACAAAGACCGTGACCATAATGGGGAAGATAATTTTTTCACGCTTAGAGACTTCCCGCAGAGGGCGCATAACGATCTTGCGTTCCTCCTCGGAGGTCAGCAGACGCATGATGGGGGGCTGAATCACGGGGACCAGAGCCATATAGCTGTAAGCAGCAACGGCGATAGGACCCAGCAGTTCAGGGGCAAGGCGGCTGGTGACGAAGATAGCGGTCGGGCCGTCCGCGCCGCCGATGATGCCGATAGAGGCGGCCTGTGCGTAGGTGAACAGGGTAGACACACGGCAGCCCACATAGGTCATAAAGATACCCAGCTGAGCGGCAGCGCCCAGAAGCAGGGTTTTGGGGTTGGCAATCAGGGGGCCGAAGTCGGTGCCCGCGCCCACGCCCATGAAGATGAGACAGGGATAGATGCCCAGCTTGACACCGAGATAGAGAACGTCAAGCAGGCCGACGCTGATGGTATCGCCTACAGAGACGGTACTTCGCACAGCCTCTGAGACGCCCATTTCCTCCAATTCCGCTAAAAATTCCGCGGTAATTGGACTTCCTCCGAAGAAGGGCCAGTTGACGTGTCCGCCGGCGAACAGGATTTCGTGGTACATCTCCGCGCCGGGCAGGTTTGTGATAAGCATACCGAAAGCAATCGGCAGCAACAGGAGGGGCTCGAACTTCTTAACGATCGCGAGATACAGCAGAACGAAGGCAATGACCATCATGATCAGGACCTTCCAGTCGCCGGTAGCGATTCGATAGAAGCCGGTCTCCTGGATAAATTTCATAATAGCTTCCATATACGTACCCTCCAAGCGGGCGGCCTTAACCGATCACGCACAGCAGCGTGCCGGATTCGACAGTCGCGCCTTTGGAAACGCTGACGGAGGCGGCGGTGCCGTCGCAGGGGGCCATGATCTCATTTTCCATCTTCATTGCTTCCAGGATGAACAGGACGTCGCCCTTCTTGACGGGGGAACCGTTCTGGACATTAACGGCGAGGATGGTGCCGGGCATGGGGGAGGAGACCTTCTCACCGCCAGCGGGAGCAGCGGGGACAGGAGCAGCGGCAGGAGCCGGAGCAGCAGCAACAGGGGCGGCGCCGTCCATCAGTTCGATGGCGACTTCATAAACGGTGCCATTAACGTTCACCTTATACTTTTTCATAACTCTTTCCTCTCTTTGAATAATTAAAGTTGTTTAACGGACAGAATGCGTATTCCGGAGATATCGGTCCCCAAGTCCTCCGCGATAGCGGCGGCAATGGCGGCGATCATAGCTTGCCGGTTAGGGATTGCATTTGCTGAGGCAGCAGGCGCAGGGGCGGCGGGAGTTGGAGCCGTGACAGCGGGGGCAGCAGAACCCGTTGACCGGCAGATCGCGCTCATGACGGTACAGAGGGCGATGATGCAGATCAGACCGACAAACACGGTACCGACACCCATCAGGACAACGAACAGGTTTGATACATCCATAAAGGTCTCTCCTCCTTCTCTAGTTGTACGCAGACAGGGGCTGCGTTCTGATTACGGCGGAAACATCGCTGTCTCAGCCGGGCAAAGATATTTTCATTATAGCAAACTGCTTGCCAAAGTTCAACCCTTTTTCTACCACAATTCTGCTAAGTTTTTGTAAGTTATTTTCGGGATATTTTATCTGTCTTATAGGGACTTGCTGCTGCCAGGCATCTGTGATACGATAAATGCACAGGAAAAAATATGCGGGGAGGCGCAAAAGCTATGCAGTATGGAACTGTTGTTCAGGGAACATTTATATCCAGACCGAACCGGTTTATCGCCCATGTTGCTCTAAACGGGGTCACAGAAATCTGCCATGTAAAAAACACGGGCCGCTGCCGGGAACTGCTGGTTCCGGGCGTGACGGTCTATCTGGAACGGGCGGAGGACCCGGGCCGGAAAACAAAATATGACTTGATCGCGGTAGAAAAAGGGAACCTGCTGATTAATATGGATTCCCAGGCGCCGAACAAAGTGTTCAAAGAATGGGCGGCAGCAGGCCGTTTTCTGCCGGAACTGACCGCTATCCGTCCTGAATACGCCTGGGAGGATTCCCGTTTTGACTTTCTGCTTGAGGACGCCGGCGGGCCGTATTTTGTGGAGGTCAAGGGCGTGACGTTAGAAGAAAAAGGCGAGGTTCGTTTTCCCGACGCGCCCACCGAACGGGGCATCAAGCATCTCAAGGGACTCGTTCGCGCCGTGGAACAGGGGAAACGGGCGGCGGTCTTTTTTGTTGTACAGCTGAAAGGTGCAAAAAGGTTTCGTCCAAATGACGCAGCACATGCCGCGTT
>CAMWQV010000623.1 GCA_947176425.1 uncultured Clostridia bacterium | reverse complement strand
CTCCCGGCCCGCCCCTGCGGGGCGGCTTCGCCCTCGCTCCTCCGCGCCGGGGGCCGCGCGCCGCCCTGCGGGCGGCTTCCTGGCCGCTTCGCGGCCCCCGGCGCTTAGATCCGCTTTTTGCGGCGCCGCTCCCGCTCCTTCAACTTCCGATCAAGGAGCACATCCGCGATCGCATAGATCGCGGTCACGCTTCCGGAGGCGTGGTTCAGGTTCCGTTGGACCCGCTCCAGCTTCCCGTATTTCTTCATGAGTTTCACGGCGTAGACCTTCCGGAAGCTGTGCGCCCCCACATTCTGAGGGAGCCGAAACGCCTTTGATGCCCGCTTGATATCCGCCCAGACCGCTTGACGGGTCTTGTGGGTGCCCCGCTTCCGGCCCGGAAAGGCCCATTCCGGGCCCGCCTGCTCCATGATCTCCTCCAGAAGGGGCCTAGGAAGCCCGTAGCGGCGTTTTTTGCCTGTCTTTGACTCTGTATACCACCCCGATGTCGAAAGGCCCTCAGATCGAAGCTCAAGGGCATCTGAAAGCCTCATTCCGGTCTGTAACATCACTTTCACAATCAGCTGATTTTGCGGCATGAGGGCCGAGAGGACCCGCTCGACCTCCTGTCGGTACAGATATTCCGTGGTCACTGTCCCACCTCCTCACCCATAATTCGATTTGACCCACGAGTTGACGGATAAAGAGCAACGAAACGCCAAAAGTCAACTGCCCCAATGTTTCCCGGGTGATTTGTCTTTCCCTAAATTGTAAAATCGCTGAATTTTCCCTTGGTGTGTGCGGCTTTGCGGCCTTGGGCCGGGGGCCGCGGTATTCAGAGGGACGCGGGCAAATGGGCACCCATGGGGCCGCGCTGACGGTCCCGAACTGCCCCGCCCCGCGCCCGGTACCTACCGCCCCGTTTGCGGCGATCGGTAGCGAGCGGTAGCGCGGGGATCCCGGCGCGAGCCCTCGCTACTCCCTCCGGTCGGACGCTCGGGATCCCCGCCGTGGATCCCCTGGACCATGCGGGCCTGCATTCATGCTCCGCATAGATCCTCGGGAGATCCATCAAAAAAAACGCGCCAGGATCCTGGCGCGTTTTTATCCCCCGTCTGAAGCGATCAGATGGGGAATCCTGGCTTCAGACGGCGGTCGACAGAACAAGTCCACTGAAACCATTGCGGCGCAACGGTTTCAAATCACTTCAGTTCTCCCTTATGTCCAACAGATTTATTAAATTAACAAAAAAGAGGCCCAGGGGATCCCCTGGGCCTTTAGTCTCTCTGTATTCCATGTTCCCCTTTTTAGAACATCTGTACTACTTTACGTCGAGCGGGTTGATCTCCCGGTTGGAGAGGATGAAGTCCCCTGCCCCGAAGTGCCAGCCGTAGTGCTCCACCATGACCAGAAGATCTGTCCGGACCACGTCCTCCTCCGTGTGAACGAGATCCCCGTCCTCGAGATCCTCCGCATCCAGAGCGCGGGCGGCGTCCTTCATCCAGCCGCCAAAGGCGGTGAGCCGCCGCCGCCGCAGGGCCTCGGTATAGTCCCGAATGATCTCTATGGCCCGGTCCTCCGGGAGAGCGGGGTCTATGTACTCTTCGTCCTTGATGGGGTACTTGCTGGCTTCCTTCGCAGCTGCGAGGGATGCACTTTCGACCCCGCCGCCCTTCCGCTTGCCCTTGGTGGTGGCGATCTGAACGCTGGGCTTGTAGTCCACCCGGAGGGCCTTCTGCCAGCGGTCGATTAGATCTGCTTGGTTGAGATATTTCCCGGCCTGCCGGGAGGATCTACTGAAGTAATCAGGATCTACTGCGAGGATAGCATGGATGTGAGGGTGGTACCCTTTATCCGCCTTGCGGATGCCGTCCCCGCGGGTGATCTCGATGGCCCGGAACCACCCCTTGACAGTCCGCTTAATCTGCCGCTGATCGAGGAACCGTTGCCATGCCTGGGCCAGCTGGCCCAGCGTATTTCCCAGCTGCTCCCCGGGTACGTTCTCGACCGTGAGCGTCAGGAAGATGAACTTTGCTTGATGCTCCCGCTCCACCTGGTCCAGGACCTGGCTCAGCTTCCAGGCGGACCGCCGCGCCCGCCGCCCGATGCACATCGGGCACAGGCGGAGCTTGCAGAAGTTAGCCGTCCGGAGCCTCCGCTCCCCGCTCTGGTAGACGTTGAATTGCAGGAAGGTCGCGCAGTCCCTGGCCCTGGCGGCATAGTCCGGGTACCCGGCCTTGTCGTATAGATCGCCCAGCCTCATGGTTTTCTCCTTCCGCTCCCGCCAGTCAAAACGGCGGTCCTCCAGCGTTGTGACTTCTCCATCGGCAGAAACTAGTACTTGCGCTTCCCGATATCTCGTGCTATAATTCATCGTACAACAACCGTCTTTCGTGAATTGGTCCTCCAACCCAAAAAGGGAGGGAGTGCTGATGTCTGGTGTTCTGTTTGTCTGGACAACTCACAGGATACCACACGAGGGCGGTTTTGTCCACCCTTTTTTTGCCACAATTATGTCTATGCGATTTTGGGCGATTTTGGGCGAATCGTCTGCCCCAATTAATGCTTATATGTATCAAGACAATACCTAGACTAGAAGGGGCGAAGCCGAGCACCGCCGGAGGCCGGGTTCTTGTCGGCAGATGTTGGCGTTCCGGGTCCCGCCCCGCCGGCCCTTCGGTCCGCCGCGGGCCCGGCCCGCTTGCCCCGTGCTCCCGCCTCCCGGCGGTCCGCGCGGGGCTTCTGCGGTC
>CAMWQV010000622.1 GCA_947176425.1 uncultured Clostridia bacterium | reverse complement strand
GTAATAAAATTATCCTGTTTTGCGGTGCGTGCGGCATACAGCGCGTCCTCAAAAACAACTGTGCGGGCTTTGGGCGTGCCTAAATGTTCCGCCGCCATACGATAAATCACCGGCTCATCTTTCCCGTGTCCGACGGAATGGCAGGTGAATATTTCGGAAAAATAATCAATAATACCACAGTGTGCCAGCGCGGACTCTACCAGCGGACGGTCTGTAGCGGTCGCCACGCACATTTTTACATTCTGTTCACGCAGTCTTTGCAGAAACGCGTCCACTCCCGGTTTTAACTGTACCTGTTCGGCGTAGAATTGCGCCATCATATTGTTGACGCCGTTCAGAATCTCATCCACGGAGAGCGTCACGCCGTATTCTGTCCGGTAGTAGTTCGCCGCCTGCGCTAAACTCATATCCTTAAAGATTTGGTTGAGGTTTTCTTCCGGTACGTAACCTAAAAACCGCAGATATTCGCTTCCGATATTTGCCCAGGTAGACATGGAATCCAGCAGCGTACCGTCCATGTCAAAAATCGCGCCCTGTATCATGCCTGCACTGCCTCCTCTGCCGCCTTTTTCAGCTGAACACAGGCTTTTTCGATATCGTCAGCCGCAAAAACAGCGGAAACCACTGCGATTCCGGCAATACCCGTCCCAGCCAGCAGCGGGAGATTTTTCTGACTGATGCCGCCAATCGCCACAACAGGAATACGAACCGCGGCACAGATTTCTTTCAGTGTTTCATGTGAAACAGGCAGTGCGTCTGTTTTTGTGCTGGTAGCGAATACCGCGCCGACGCCTAAATAATCCGCGCCTGCTTGTTCTGCCGCCGCGGCCTCCTCAACGGTCCGCGCCGATACGCCGACGATCATATTTTCACCGACACGGGCACGGACATTGGATGCCTCCATGTCGGACTGTCCCACATGAACGCCGTCCGCGCCGCACCGCACCGCCAGTTCCACATTATCATTGATAATCAGCGGGACATGATATGCTTGACAGAGCTGTTTGACCGCCAGGGCCTCCTCAAAAAACGCGGCCTCGTCCAAGTCTTTTTCGCGGAGCTGTATACAGGTCGCGCCGCCCTTCAAGGCAGCTTCCACCTGTTCCGGCAGTGTCTGACGCCCGGTCCAGCTTCGGTCCGTGACGGCGTACAGCAGCATGGTTTCCCTTTTGCACCTCATAAATTTGTTTCTCCTACATGATTTTATATTTTGCGCGGCGTTCTAACGTTTCTCCGTCCAGACGGTATACAGCGTCAAGAATATAGTTCCGGTAACTTGCGTTTCCGTCCAGGGGGCCTAACCGTTCAAAGGCTAATTCCCCGCATACGCCCATCGCGCATACCGACGCTGCCGCGGCTTCCAAAACGTTTTCAGGATTTGCCGTGATATACGCCGCGGTCATCGCGGACAGCTGGCAGCCTGTACCGGTGATGCGGCTCATCATCGGATGCCCGTTATAGATTATATATGCCTTTTCGCCGTCCGCTACAATATCGATTGCGCCCGTGACAGCGGCAACAGAACCGGTTTTCGCCGCGAACGCCTTCACAAACGCGGCGGACTGCGCCAGCGTATCCTCTGTCACGCAGTCGGCGGCGTCGGCGTCTACTCCCTGCGTGGTGCCGCTGCCCTGCGCCAGCGTTTTGATCTCGGATATATTGCCGCGTATGACTTGAAACGGCACGTTTTCCAGCAGCTCCAAGGCGGTCTTTGTGCGCAGTGCGGACGCCCCCGCGCCCACCGGATCCAGGACCACAGGATGACGCAGAGCATTTGCCTTTTTTCCGGCAGCCAGCATCGCCGGGATGGTTCTTTGATTGAGCGTGCCGGTATTAATCACAAGCCCGCCGCAGATTGACGTGATCTCCTCCACTTCCCCGACATCATCGGACATAACCGGCGACCCGCCGCAGGCTAATAAAATATTGGCGCAGTCGTTGACGGTGACATAGTTGGTGATATTATGAACCAGCGGGCAGCGTTCCCGGACGTGTTTCAGCAGTTTTCCAAACATGATTTCTGCCTCCTTACTGCGCCAAGCTGTGCAGCGCGTTGGTTTTATGCAGCGCACCCAGCAGGACCGCCGACAGAACCGCACCGCCAACGGTAGAGATTAAGAACGGGACGATATAGGCATAAAAAGCGATATCCGCCGCGTTTTGATTCATAAATAAGACCGCAACCGGATAAGCGCACAGACCGCCCAAAACAGCGGTGCCGGTTACTTCGGCGCAGAGGGTCAGGGGAATATTTTTTGTTTTCCAGAACGTGAGGCCGCAGAGCAGTGCGCCGAACATACTTCCCGGAAACGCCATCAGACTCCCAAGATGGAGCAGATTCCGCAGCAGGCTGGCGGCAAACGCGACGCATACGCCATAGCCTGGACCGAGAATGACTGCGCATAAGATATTGACCATATGCTGAACCGGTGCGCATCTGCTGCCGAAGACCGGGAAAGAAAACAGGCTTCCCACAACCGCCAGCGCACATAAAATACCTGCCATACAAAGTTTTCTGGTTTGCACAGAACGCATGATAAAAACATCTCCTTTTGAAAATAGCTGAGAACGGCAGCAGAATGGTGCAGCGTTCTCACAACGAGAAAAATTCGGTCGAAACTTACTGGTTTCCTCTCACGCCGGAACACGGCTTCCCATCGCTGCAATACAAAACAGAAGGCGCTCCCCTTCCGTCCGCCCGAAACCGGGAAAATTCTGCTGTGTCACATCC
>CAMWQV010000621.1 GCA_947176425.1 uncultured Clostridia bacterium | reverse complement strand
CGAGAAGCTTTACAGCGTTATTATCGAACAGGAATCATGTCAGGTGCAATACCGGAGAGGGAAAAGGACAAAGTGTTCTGAAACGATTTTTCGCTGCATGAACAAACTGATGCAGGCTGTCAGAAATTACTCCGCTGATTCAAACGAGGGGAAATAAACAAACTCACCGTCTCACAAACTAACGAAAGGAATCAAAAATGAAGGCTACATTCACAAACTGGTTGAAGACCGGCAATGCAGGCATATATTCAGTCGAGCAGAACGGCTCAGTCTTTTCCGCACTCAAAGTCAGGAAAAATGATATCTTCGACTATATTTTTGTGCAGAAAAACTCTGGCTCTGATGAGATCACACGGGAGATCACACGGCTGAATCATTTTGTCTGTTTTGGCATCTACGACAAAGAAAACGGACAGCTCTATAACGTTCAGCCCTCCAGCATAGCAGAAGATCTGTTTGCTGTTTTCAGTGGGGCAGAAGATCTGGATGCCATAAAAGCACTGGAGCTAAAAGCGCAATTGGAAAGCAGCGTTCGGGAAAAAGTAGAGAGCATGGTTGGAAATGACAGAAGCAAACTCGCCGCCTCTGATTTTTCTGATTCTGCAAAGGTGGCTGTGTCCTATTTGAAAAAACAGGCTCGCCAAACTGCAGTTGAGTTGTTCCTGAACAGCGCACTCCAGCTGCCCGCAGTTTCCTTCGAGTATACAGCAGCGTCCTGGAACGAAGAATCCATTCTGAGCTACATCATGAATCCAGCTGAATATGTGGAAGAGGAGGCGCAGAAGGCTCTGTCTAATCCATATTATCGGGAAAAGATATTTCTCGCCTTTCTTCTCAACGATGAAACAGAGCGGATATACAATGAAATTTCCTCTAATCCAGATGATCCAATGCATATCATCAAGGAAATCAGAGCCGCAGTAAAAGACGTTGAGGCGAACATGGTTCAAGTCACGATTCTGAAAAATGGAATTGAATTCTCTTTCAAAACCAAGACCGCTGATCTGAGAAATCATGCCGGATTTTATGATGCGGCTCATATCAGTACCAAGGACAGAAAGGCGATGAGAGACCTTTTTGGAGGTACTCCTAACTATACACCCCAGGAAATTATCCAGATCAAGACGGGCAGAAAAGTGCTGTACGAGGTATAAAGCCGCACGGCACATCTCCCAGCTTGGAAGGGCAGCAGTATTGTGCTGCAATGGATAGAGATGCTACGAAGGCTTTCCTTATGCCGGCAAAAAAACAATAGACGATCCGCCTTCTTTTCTTTTTGGAGAGAGGGCGGATTTTTTCTCAATCTTCTGATGAAAGAAGCTGCATTTTCGTATCACCGTTCATTCAATATTTAATGGAAAAGTGGAGGAATTCGTATGTTACGATCAACTATTCCGTGTCCATCAGGAATAAGAGCGCAGAAGAGAGGAATATCTACACCACAGAAACCCTGTTCAACCGTTCGGCACAGGACTCGCCGCACCGAAACAGTGACCACCTGCGTTCGGGAAGGCAATCGGGCAATACCTGCCTTGCGGATGTACAAAAACAGACAAGCGTCTTCATAGAGCAATCTGTCCTTCTCCGCAGTTATCTGGGGGAGGACGGACTTTTTTGTCTCTAAGGACATTAGACAATACCTGTCTTCTGATAACAGAGTCCGCCGCCGCATACGATTGACATCTCTGTTCCGACTCAGATTTGTCACAAAAATCCGCTGGATCTTTCGATATAAAACGGGTCGATGGCATATCATCTATCAGCGGCGTATGCAACACGCTGACTCTTATTCAGGAGGAAAGGCTATGGCTGGGAATTGGATTATCCAGAAAAGACCGGTTGCACCGGAAACCGTAGAATTCATGCTTTCAATTACAGACCGGTTTGTTGACGGAAACTGGCTTCAGTTCGGATTTAAATGGCATAATTCGGACAAAATGCGTCCGGTCATGGTCCGCAACAATTACTTCCCAAGGGATTTGGAAAAAGAAATTTTCAAAAATTCCAATCGAAATACTCATTCGTATGTCTGTCCTCATGCATTTTCTTACGGGAAACGCACAGGGGAGTCTTTGTTTGCCCTTCAGAATATTGTTATCGACGTAGACTGCCACTCAACAAAAATCTCAAAGCAGATGCGGGATATCAAGCTGAATGTTTTCGGGAATCTTCTGGAAAACGACGCTTTTTCAGATTATGACCTGCCTCTGCCGAATTATCTCGTTTTCACCGGACGCGGCATTCAGATCTGGTGGAAGCACGAACCGATGTCTGCCCGTGCTTGTAAGGATACCTGGGTAAGTATCGTCAGATGTTTCATTGAAATCATCAAGCGGATCATTGCCGATCATTCCGGTCCGGACATGGATGATCTGGAAAATCTCGAAGGTCTTGAGGTGGATGAAGCTGCAAGCCTGAATACCGTGGGATTCTTCCGAATTCCAGGCACATTCAACCCTAAAGCTAGAGAATACTCCTATCTTCAGGAGTGTCTGGGTTCTGAAACCGTATATAGTTATCAGGAGCTGCGCCGGTTTCGCGACGAATACAGGGCGGAGCGTCCCATTGTACCCAAAAGGCCCGCTGGCTGGAAACCCTTCAAGATTCCAGGACGCGAATATTCTGCTTCCGCCTGGGCTGAGAGTACCGCTGGGAAAATTGAAAAACTGAGGGACTTGCGGGACGAAGATATTGGCAATGAGACCAGAAATAATTTCTGCATGGTTTTGTACTGCCTGTAC
>CAMWQV010000620.1 GCA_947176425.1 uncultured Clostridia bacterium | reverse complement strand
GGGCTTGCAATTTGTCAATCGCCGTGCTATACTGACAGATGCTGTATAGCGGAATTTGTTTTAGAAAGGGGTGAACAGAGCAATGAAGGAAGGAATCCATCCCAATTATCAGCAGACTACGATTACATGCGCCTGCGGTAATGTGATTGAGACAGGTTCTACCAAGAAGGATATCAAGGTGGAAGTCTGCTCTAAGTGTCACCCCTTCTTCACCGGCAAGCAGAAGCTGGTGGACACCGGCGGACGCGTGGCCAAATTCAACAAAAAATTCGGCCTCAAATGATCTCAAGCACCGTACTGCTGATTCCTGGCAGTGCGGTGTTTATGTAATTATATAAGAGGTTTTATGAGAGAACAAAACAATCTGGAGATGCAAAAACCCCGTGATACTGTCATCACAGCCGGACTGTCCAGCCCGCGCCTGGAAGTGCGCGACAACGCTACAGAGGAATCAATGGACGAACTGGCGGCGCTGGTCGAAACTGCGGGCGGTCAGGTGGCGGCTTCCGTGCTGCAAAACCGCACTTCCCCGGACCCCCGTACTTTCATCGGGGAAGGGAAAGCCGCAGAAATTAAAGCGCTGGTCAAGTCTGAAGAAGCAACCGCAGTCATCTTTGACAACGACCTCAGTCCCTCACAGCTGCGCATCCTCACCGAAGAACTGGGCGTGCAGGTTCTGGACCGCAGTGCGTTAATTTTAGATATCTTTGCCCAGAGAGCCAGAACCAAAGAGGGACGGCTGCAAGTGGAACTGGCGCAGTATCAATATCTGCTGCCGCGTCTGACCGGTATGTGGACCCACCTGGAACGTCAGGCCGGTACCAGCGGAAAAGGTCCGATTGGTTCAAAAGGCCCCGGCGAAACCCAGCTCGAAACCGACCGCAGGCATATCCATCGGAAAATCGATAAGCTCAAAGAGGAATTGGAAGAAGTGCGCCGCATCCGCGGGACGCAGAGACAGCGCAGAACCAAAAATCAAATCCCTGTCGTGGCTATCGTCGGCTACACCAACGCCGGAAAATCTACTTTGCTCAATGCTCTCACCGGCGCGGGAATCCCCGCAAACAACCGCCTTTTCGATACACTAGACACTACGACACGTCTGCTTACAGTCAGCGATACTTTGGATGTCGTGATATCTGATACCGTCGGTTTTATCAGAAAACTGCCCCATCAGCTTGTGGACGCGTTTAAGGCGACGCTGGAAGAGTTAGAATACGCTGATTTGCTGCTCCATGTCATTGATATCTCCAATCCGGAATGGCAGGTACAGGCCCAAATCGTGGACAGCCTGATCTCCGAACTGGGCGCGGAAACGACCCCTTGTCTCCGTGTCTACAATAAATCTGACCTCTTTTGGGGAGATGTCCGCCCAAGAGGGGAGGAGGCTGTCAATATCTCCGCTAAAACAAAAGAAGGTTTGGACGAACTGCTGAAAGCAATCGACAAACAGCTGGACAAGGGAACACGGAGGGTTGTACTGCATCTGCCTTATGACAAAGGGCATTTGCTGGATATCCTGTACCGTGAAAGCAAAGTCGAATCGGTAGAATATAGTGATACGATTGATATCACGGCGGTCTGTAATCCTCGTGCCGTCGGTCTGGTCAAACCCTATATCGAAGGCTGGGTTGAGCCAAAGGAAGCCTGGGAGGATTGACTAGCCAGCCCCGCGCCGGTATAAAGTCCTAACAAGAAGGCGTTGCCGGAGTAAAATTCCACTGCCCGTAGATACTCCCTGTGCAGTTCCGGGTCCAGCGTCATGTCCATCAGTGAGAGAGATTGTTCGTAACCAGTGATATCGGCTTTCTTGAGCTGCGGGGTGATATAGTTAGCGTACAGCCAGCGCATGAAGTCTGTCATAGTATAGCTCCTTTCAAAACAATACGAATAGTTCATCGTGTTTTATAGTAACACGAAGTTCACATCGTGTCAAGGGGGAATTATGGAATTTAAAGAGCGGTTAGTAAATTTACGACAGGAGTATAAAGAAACGCAAATTCAGTTAGCAGAAAAAATAGGTTTATCCTGCCGACAGTTGCAAGCTTTGGAAGCTGGAAGCGGATTCCCAAATTACAAAACTTTGTGCGCCCTAGCCAACCATTTTAACGTATCTTTAGACTATCTTGCAGGCCGGACAGATAACCCCGAAATCAACCGCTGAGAGGATAGGTATTGATTTGTAAGTAAGGATGTATATAATAGTAATTGAAGGAGTGTGATCAAAATGGATACGATACGAGGAGCGATTGAAAATACAGTTTCCATTTCTCTGTTTAATAATGGTTATGCTGACAGGATATTTGAGGAAGTCAAACAATGCGGTGCAAAGGTCGTAATGAAAAACAATGCCGCTGAATGTGTTTTGATGTCTCCAGAGGAATATGTGCGCCTTCTGGATGAGGTTAATGATGCCCGTTTGCTGGCTGAGGCAACTAGGCGTATGTCTCACTTTGACCCTGAAAAGCTGCTTACTGAACAGCAGGTAGATGAAGCATTAGGACTTACTCCGGAAGATTATGCCGATATATCCGAGGTTGAGTTTGAGTGAAGTGGCAGGTCAATTATCTGCCGGAAGCATTAGAGGATTTACGGACACTGGATGGAAGCCAACGCACATTGGTAAAAAAAGCAATCGAAAAGGTACGGATAAACCCTTTGCCTGAGGCCGAAGGCGGATATGGGAAAAATTTGGGGAATAAAAGAGGAACGAATTTATCTGGATTACTAAAAATTAAATTGCGCGGTGCTGGAT
>CAMWQV010000619.1 GCA_947176425.1 uncultured Clostridia bacterium | reverse complement strand
TTCAAAGGATTTTAACGGGACACTGGATGATGCCGCAGTGATACGATTAAGCGGTTTGGCACGCAATACATATTATAAATACAAACGGGAGCTGCGGGAAAGTCCAATGTAGTGTGAACCCCTGTCTTCAGTATCAAATCTAACCTATCCGAAAAAAGTATCAAAACTGTAGTGAAATCGCCCCTAAAACACCTCTAAATTTAGTAGTAAATCTAACGTCCGTTAGATTTGATACCAATATTTCATTTGCGTAATATCTTAGCACAGACAGAATGGGCGCAGAGTTAAACTGCTCGCATAGATGTCTGTAGGGACCGGAATCATACATAGGGAAACTGTAGTTACCGGAAAGTATCTCTTGGTAACTACAGCATTCCCTTGAGTTTGGTTAGACAATCCCTGTTAAAAAACAGCGATTACTTTTCCATAGAAATTATTGACCGGAATTGAACCTATATATCTGCTGTCATAGGAGTCGTTTCGATTGTCTCCCATACAAAAGATGCAGTCTTCTGAGACGATATAGGTGCGGTCATTTGTTGCCATCGGCTCTGCAATATAATCTGGGTCGAGTTTTTCTCCGTTCCGATAGACATATCCGTCCTTCATTTCCAGTACATCGCCTGACAGACCTATTACACGCTTGATATAGACAGCCTCTTTTTTGATCTGCGACAGCGATAAGGCTTCCAGACCATTTTTGACCGGCCCGTCCAAGTCTGCTTCCGGAAAGAACAGAACGATATCGTCATAAGAAAGATCCTCCGATATTGTTCTCAGCCCTACCTGCCCACGAAAATATGAACCGGTCGAAGTTTTCCTTCCAGGGTTCGATCAAAGTACGGTTGACAAGAGTACAGAGGACTGGCTGGGTGAACTGGAGGAAAAATTGGAGTATAAGAAGTGGTACTGCGGACATTTCCACACCAGCAAGAAGATTGACAAGATACAGCTTATGTTCGAGGATTTTGACACGATACATATTGACAGCTGAACGGTATGGAACTGCAAAACTGCTGTCTCCCTTGAATCAGACAGGGATAACCGTCACAGAAAGACTGTGCGGGAAAAAGGGTGAACGTTTCGTTCATCGTAAAACATTTAGCGTTTTTAGAAACTAATTTTATTATGTTAAACTCGCGTTGAAACAGGAGGGGGTGTAAGACAAATGGGAGATTGGAGTCCTAATGCGGAGATTATCGTATTCCAAAATGCCTGTTTTATGGGTTATATGGAGCTGAAGCAAATCGACCATGTGAAAGCGTCTGAACTGTTCAGCCAATATAATATCTTCGCTTTTATCATGGAATGCTATGATTACCTGCACCTGTCCGGAGTGGAATATGTGGTTAAAGAAATCGATTCCAGAATTCAGGAAGGCAAAAAATTTGAGGAAAGGCTGTAAAAGAAATGGCAGTAGACAAATACGGGAAGCAGTACTGCATCAACAATCTGGTCATGATGATAGTAGAAACCATCCAAATGAAGCGTCCGGATTTAGACAGCAATACGATCTTAGAGCAATTTACGAGGTCCAGAACATACGGACTACTGTATGATACAGAGACCGGTCTATGGACAGAAGGACCGGATTATATTATCGGCCTGTGGAGAGAAGAGCAGACGCAAATGGGGCTTTTTTCCAAGCATCCGCAGGAATAAACATCATGTGAAGACTGTTTTGTTATAGCAGTTGAACTACAAAGCTGTCGATGCGTTTCCCATCATCAGGTCGGTCAAAGACTTTCCGTTATTTTTGGCGAAAAATATCCGGTTTCTCAAAAACTGCTGCCGTTCCACAGCAGCTGCACACGCTTGGCGGTCAGGCGGCATGGAGATATAAAACTAACGCTTTGTTCTGTCAAAAAGAGGGCATCCAGTTTGATGGATGTCCTCTCATTTATAGTTTACAAAATATGGGAAAGTTCCATGATCCACTGTGGGCGGCAGCTGCCTTCCGGAATCAATTCTCCATTTCGACAGACAGCAGCCTGTGTGAAGCCATTGCTGTTATCAAAGAAAAACACATCATCGCAGAATGGAAGGACAGCCTGTAAAGCAGTCCACCTGTCTCGGAACTGCCGCTCCACATCTTTCTCCGGAATCGTGTGACCGCCCCGCACAGCCCGATTTGCAATCCGGATTTTGCTTTCTTCAGCTGTGTCCAGTCCAATATAATAGAGACAGACTCTGTACCCCTTCGCCCTTACTCTCTGTACCGTTCTCTTAATTCGATGTCCGGACAGCGTTGTTTCCTGCGCGAAGCTGACACCATTTTCGATGCAGTTTTCTATGGTTTGAATGGCAGCCCTTCCACTCTCCAATGGATAACTGCTCATTCTTATCGTCAATTCCACATCAATGATTGTACCCAGGTTCTTGTCAACATTTTTCAAAATTCCAAGAAAGCTGCTCTTACCTACACCCTCAACGCCGCCAATAATGGTATATGTTCTCATTACAATTTCCTCGTGCTGTGGAAAGCACAGCTCAGATTCTTCAGATTTTCTATGCCGTTTATAGCAGAACCCCCTCTGTACTGCTGTACCTCATTGTACACATTTTTCCTCGAAAATCAAATGCTTACTCATAAGTAAATCCATCTTCAGCAGCAAAGGAAGCCGAGTAAAAGTCTGCAGGGACTGGAATCCTACTGCCCAATGAAAGAGCATCCGGCTGATGTTCTCCTTTATATCTTACAGCAGAGAGGAGGCTGCGCACCATCTGCCCTGAGAGGATGGTACTGCTCAGCACAGC
>CAMWQV010000618.1 GCA_947176425.1 uncultured Clostridia bacterium | reverse complement strand
CGCCCATATAACTCAATATTTTTAAGAATTGCGGAAGGATTGGGGTCTCCCAAAATTTCAACGGACGGTTTTATAATTTTCATGGTATGATTCCTCTTGCTGTTGCATTTTGTCAAATTTTGTGGTATACTTAATTCGGTACTACCGGTATTCGGCAGGCGGTTGGCCCCCAACAGGGGATACTTCTCGCCCCCTGATCTGAACGGAAAGGGGGGCTTACAATATGGGAACATCCTATGTCACATACTCTGATTTGATTCAGACCGGCATTTTAATCGTTGCTGTTTGCAGCTTCGTTTACCAGATTTGTAGCAAAAAGAAGTAACCGCCCAAGCCTGACAAGCTGCGGTTACTTCTAAAAAGCAGCGGGGCCAGCCGTCTATCCGGTGGTGCCCTTTTTATGCTCTTATTATAACCGTTGATTCCATTTTTGTCAACCACTTTCCTTCTCAATCGGGCAATCGCTAAAAATATGAAGCGTCAACGAAAAATTCAGTCAATTCTCCGCATACAGCAGCATCAGGCTCAAGGCAATCCCCAGCCCTTTGGACAGGCTGCCGGTATCAATCCATTCTTCCCGTGTGTGGGCCAGCCCGCCCGCAACCGTACCGACGGTATTGGCTGGAATCCCCAAGCTCAGAGGAATATTGCTGTCGGTAGACTGCGGGACGTAATCGACTTTTTCGTCACAGAAAGCGCGTATGATCTCCGCAGTGCGCTGTGTATACGCTGCCAAAATATTTTTGTCTATGGAACCGCTGCCTGGACGCACGCCCAGCAGTTTCACAGTCAGCTCACCGCCCCGGTCTTTGCAGGACTCCACCGCCGCATAAAACTTTTTCTCCATTATCTCCAGATTTTTCTGAGATGTGGAACGGAACTCATACAGCAGGAAAGCCTCCTGTGCAATGCTGTTTACCGTCGTGCCGCCCTCGATACGGCCTACATTATAAGTAGTTTTCGCTTCTGCAGGCGGTTTGATCTGATACAGCTTTGTCACTAAAGTACAGAGAATTTCAATGGCGTTTGGATTCCCCCAATCCGAATAGGAGTGGCCCCCAGCCGTTTTGCAGGTAATCCGATAGCGGTAAGAACCCACGGCGGTATCAGTGCATTGAGGCATATAGATATCAAAGGAATAAAACGCTTTAATTCGACTCCCGTAATCGGCAAAAATCTGTTTTGTCCCATCCAGATTGCCCAGTCCTTCCTCGCAGGCGTTGGCAACGATTAGGATTCCCTGTTTTGTTTCTGTTTTGTTCTGAATCAGATATTTTGCCCCCAGCAGCAGATTGACGAGATTTGCCGTATCGTCACCAATACCGGGCGCGTAAATTTTTCCGTCTTTTTCCTCCATCGGAAGCGGTTCCATGTCCGGAAAAACGATGTCGGTATGGGCGGCAAAAACCACCAAATCCCGGTGTTGATGACAGCCGATTTTGCAGATCACGTTTTTGGCCTTGTCGATGGTCACATCTTCCGCGCCCTGGTCCAGCAGCCAGTCCCGCACAAAGGCGGCGCGCCGGTCTTCCTGACGGGTGGGCGCGGGGATTTTTCCCAATACCCGCAAAAGCTCAATCTGTTCCTCCGCGTGAGCCGCCGCGTACTGTTCAGCGATTCGCTTACTATTCTGCATTCTCTCTTTTTCTCCTTTCCAAAGTCAAACGGACGGCAGAGTCGCCGTCCGCTTGATTTACGCTTTTTTCCAGCGTTTTAGGGTGGGGAACCAGTTCCGCATCATCTGTTCCGCTTCTTCCTGGGTGCCGAGGGGGTAGCCGTTTTCCTCGTTGAACTTCAGGTTAATAGCGATCATGTCTTCCATCGCAGCATCAGGATAGGTAAACGCGCCGTTCTGATAGCAGTAATGGCAGTACTCGCTACTGCGGGAGCCGTCCGCTTCGGTGCCTGCGTCCTCCGGCTTGTCCAGGGGCATACCGCAGCACTGGCAGAATTTTCGTTCTTCCATTGCAAAGACCTCCTTATATTGGGCGGGATGTTTTCCCTCGCCGCTGACATAAGGATACACCATGAAACCTGACAAGGTCTGTCCGGTTTCGTAGACGGCCAGAAATTTTTTTATTTCCGCGGCAAGAATTCTCCGCCAATAGACAGGGGACAGCACTTCCATCTGACTGCCGAAGGAAAGCAGGAAGGACAGCAGCCACTGATCTTCCGGAAAAGAGCAGTCCACCAGCAGACAGCCGTCCGGTTCCGTGACGATCTGTTTCGGATGAAAATAGTCCCGCACCCGCCAGGCAGCGGACGGCGCGAACCGCAGATGTAATCGGACTTCCCGGTATTCTCCGGAGGGCGGGCGTTCCAGATGTTCCGGCAGACTGCGGGGCGGACACTCCCCCTCCTCCGGCGTCAGGGCTTCCATCCGCACCAGACGGAAAATACGCCAATCCTGCCGGGTCCGGCAGAACGCCGACAGATACCAGCAGCCGCTTTTGAATACCAGCCGGGCAGGTTCCACCGTCCGGCGGCTTTTCTCTCCGGCGGAGCTGTAGTAAGTGAAAGACAGGGGCCTGCGTTCTAAAATCGCGCTTTTTACCAGGGCAAAATTTTCCCGTTCCGCCGCGCCGCTGCCCCAGTCCGTAAAATCCACTTCCATCCAGCCGGTTCCCTCCCTGCGGAACAGGGCGGTCAGACGGGACAGCGTTTCCCCTTCCGACGTTCCGCCGGTCGCCAGAACCGCCTGTAACGCCAGCAAAATCTCATCCTGCTGTGCCTGTGAGAGAAGGGTTTTATCCAGCAC
>CAMWQV010000617.1 GCA_947176425.1 uncultured Clostridia bacterium | reverse complement strand
CCTTGCTGCAGTTATGATGAAAATGAATCGTGTACTTTTTGGAAGGACGACAGGAGCTGCTGGAGTCCATGGAATGAAAAATTATAATTAATGAAAAGGAGAATTCATATGAAACTAACCAACACCGAGAAACTTCAGGCGAGCCGCGCTCTGCTCTGCGGCGATCATTTTGTTCGGAACAATGTGCTGCTGTTTATGATTGACCCAGGAGAATACTGTGTTCAGAAAATGGACGGCCCCGTAACCTCCGAAAATCGGATCATAACACGAAGTTGGGCAGAAGCTCTTAACGGTTTCGAGGCGTTTTGCGGCTGAGAAGACTATAACCAATCGCCTAACGCTCCCCCACAAATTCTATGCTTATTTGCACGGAAATTTGCGGGGGATTTTGATATTTTATAAATTATAAGCATAATATAATGGAAGAAAAATTATTTTCATAGGAGGAATCCGCTTATGATGCAAAAAATATTTGAAAAAGAAGTTCGTGGATGCTTTCAGAGGAAAACCTCTGAAGTCTCGTCTTTAGTCCGAGAAGGCAACCAGGCTATTCCTGTGCCGGACATGTATGAAGATCCCCCATCCAATGTTGCTGACGCAAATACGGCAAATAAACCAAGCGATGAAAATTTTAATGAGTAGAATTAAAAAAGGAGTTAAATGACATGAGTTATACAGAAATTTATTCATTTGGCAAGGATGGAAAAGCAAAATTCTATGCGGCTATAAAGAACTCTTGGCGGGGAGCAATGGCAATTTGGAGCGAGATGGAAAAAAGACATCTTCCTCCTTACATCCCTGACTACATAAAATATTGCAACTGGTACAGGCAGGGGATGCCATTTGAAGAAATCGTAATGCGAAACGGTTTCGAGCCTACCCGCGTTTCCGCCATGACCACTGCTGGGAAAAATCCTTTGCAGGAAGTATGGGACTTGGCAGATAACCTAACAATTCCAGAGCATGAACGTATAGCACTGTTCACAACCTTCGACGGTTGTCTTATCAAAAGGGAGGATTGCCGGCGAGTTGCCGAAGTATTTCGCCGGTTTGAGGGAGACACGAGTCTGGATGAACAGGCAGTTGTTCTTGACAGTGCTGCGGCAGATTCCAGTATTATTGCAATCGGATGGAATCAGACCAGCGTGTGTGCGAACAGCTGGGAAAATGCCGGAGGATATGATGAGATAAAAGATACCCCCATTCCATACAACTGCCTCACAGGTACAAAGCATTTCTGGTTGTTTGACGAGATGAAACAGGGGGAGATGAGCTAATGAAAATTTTGATCAAATCAAAAACACTTTCTATCGCTGTTGTGGCAGCAATTATCTTGTCCGGCTGTACCGCTGCGCCGCACTCTTCTGAAATCCTTGATACTCAGTCCAATAAAGGCTATCAAGAGAGTCAGGCAGTTTCCAATGAAATATCTGATTCGCCCTCCGATTCCGCTCAGGACAAAGCCCTTGACAGCCTCATTTATATGCCTGAAAGAGAGTTGATAGAGAAAATATTAAGAGCAGAGGCAGGAGATGGCTCGAAAGAGCCGTTAGATAATTTAGATGATACCATTGCTCTCAGATACCATATAGATGATATTTTACCAGAGAAAAATGCTTTGCAGGAAGACACTCCTCCAGAAAATCCTCCAGCTTATGTTGCTGAAAATACTTCAAAGGATACATCCGGCTTTTCCCAGGAATCTCTCGATCAGATGGTAAGCGATGTCCTGGACTCAATCATTACGGACGGAATGAGTAAAAGGGAACAGGCTTACGCAGTATTCAAATATACCAATAAGAAAGTACGCTACGTAGGAGATTCCATCAGGTCCAGCTGGCAGGAGGGTGCGTATGAAGGCTTAACGACAGGGCGGGGTGACTGCTATACCTACTATGCGCTTTCCCGTGCGCTTCTGACTGCGCTGGGTATAGACAACCTGGAAGTCACCCGCGTCGGCGGATCATCTGACCATTATTGGAATCTGGTAAATTGCGGCGACGGCTGGTATCACTTTGATGCAGGTCCGCATAATGTTCCGATGGGCGGGCCGTCCTTCTTTATGTTTACAGATCAGGAAGCTGCGGATTATACAGCTAAAGCTGGGCGCAACTACTATGATTTTGATTCGTCCCTCTATCCGGCGCGGGCCGGAGGAGAAGCGGCTGCTACGCAAAACGATGAAGATTTACAAGAAGGGGAGACAGAGACGCCGGCAGAAGAGATGGAGCCGCCCCAGACAGATGAGAGGGAACCAGAACTTCCAGCAGAGGACGGCAGTGCGTCGGAACCGCTGATACCGTCTGATACAGATGTCCCAGTCTCTAGGGACATGGAACAGTCAATAGAAGCCATTAATGAAGAAGGACTTTGATTCTGGGACGGACACTTATTTTGAACAGAATATGAAAACGGGGATGCCTGAGAAATCGTCAGGTATCCCCATTACTTATAATTGCCTATCGATCAATCGAAAATGTGGTTTCTGTATGATTCTGAAATCCATCATTGAAAAGGCTCTGCAAATAAGCGTACGTAAGAGCTGACTGATCTTTCCAGCTCTGAAACACGGCATCTTCCCATATAACGGTATCCATTCGCCCTGAGACATAGGCTGTGTGGATATCGGCAAAAAAGTGCGCCATCGCCCCGGTGTCCGGCAAATCTTCTGGCAATTCAGATGCCGCCTGCCGGTATGCCGTCTCCCATAGAAACGTGTGTGCATAACTGGGAAAATCGATATTCCCGAAGAGAGATAC
>CAMWQV010000616.1 GCA_947176425.1 uncultured Clostridia bacterium | reverse complement strand
CTGGCCGCTGTTTACGATGGGCCGCAACGCAGTACATACCACCGAGCAGTTCAAGTCCCGGCCAGGGAGCATTCTGCTGGCCACCGGCGCGGCTTGGGAGGGCTTTGATTTCCCAGGAGATTGTGTGTCCCTGCTGATTATCCCCCGTCTCCCCTTTCCGCGCCCGGACGTGATGAAGGAGAAGGAGCGCAGGGGTTATCCCACGCTCCGTGCCTACATCCGGGCAGTCGTGATACCGGAGATGCAGATCAAACTGAAGCAGGGCTTCGGTCGGGCCATTCGCACAGAAACCGATACCTGTGTCATAGCGATTCTGGATGAACGGGCTGCTCCTGGCTGCCGTTATTTTCCAGACGTAAAAGCGGCCCTGCCGGATATGCAGCTGACCAGCAGCATCGATGAGATAGAACAATTCATCCGCAGTGTCAAGCCGGATGAGTATTTCCAGGAAGGTTTATCATAACCAAACAGCAATACCACAAAAGTATGGGAGCAATCCCTGCTTTTGTGGTATTTGAGACAGGAGACGGAAGGAAATGAACGTAAACATTGACTACCTCGGAATTTTGGAACTCCTGCGCCAGCTGGAGGAACAGGGTGTGATCACCAGGACGGAAAGCAAAAAAATCGCTGGTCACATTGCCAAAAAAACTGGTGCAAATATCGTCATTCTTCCCGATAGAAAAGCATAGCTATTCCGAAAGAGTTGTGGTAATGTGTAGTGCTGACAGGAGGTGAATGAAATGCAGGAGACAGGGCAGATAAACGGTAATCTGGCCGTAGCGGAGAAACAGCCGCGAGTCATCGTAATCGAAGCCAGAGAAAAAAAGCAGGACGTCAAACTACGGGTTGCGGTATATGCCCGTGTCAGTACAGACTCTGCAGATCAGCTCAATTCCTTTACCGCACAGAATCACTATTATACCGAATTGATTGCAAGCAAAGAAAACTGGACAATGGTAGACATCTATGCCGATTGTGGAGTGACCGGCACATCGGTGGAAAAGCGAAGTGACTTCCAGCGGCTTGTCACAGACTGCCGGAAGGGTCTGATCGACCGGGTACTCTGCAAATCCATCTCCCGCTTTGCCAGAAACACAGCGGAGTGCCTGGAAACGATTCGAGAATTAAAGGCTCTGGGAATTGGAGTCAATTTTGAGAAGGAACGTATCGATACATCCCAGATGTCCGGCGAAATGCTGACGGCTCTCTTCGCATCAATGGCCCAGGCGGAAAGTGAATCCATCTCCGGCAATATGCGCTGGAGCTATCGGGAACGAATGCTCAGTGGAACCTATATCCCGGCCAGTATGCCGTTTGGCTACGAACTTCGCAACGGCAAAATAGAGATTCAGCCTGAACAGGCTGTCATCGTAAAATGGATATTCCAGGAATATCTTGGCGGTTCCAACCCGGAAGAAATTGCAGAAAAACTCAGCAGGAATCAAATCCCCGGTAAAACAGGAAACGCTGCATGGACTTCAAGAGCCATACG
The DNA here is from genome assembly GCA_947176425.1 of uncultured Clostridia bacterium. Lineage (GTDB taxonomy): Bacteria > Bacillota > Clostridia > Oscillospirales > Oscillospiraceae > Pelethomonas. The sequence continues at coordinate 1,265 of CAMWQV010000616.1, read as the reverse complement.
CTATATCATTACCAACGAGCGCTATACCGGAAATTCGATATGGCAGAAATACTATACAACAGACAGCCTGCCATTCAGAAAAGTTCAGAATCATGGCGAGAGGGAGTCCTATTATGCGGAAGGTACGCACGAAGCGATTATCTCAGATGCTGACTTTAACGCTGCAAACAAGCTGATGCAGGAAAGAGCCGCTAAATCGGGTCACTCGGAAATGAAATCGAGCATATTCCAGAAGAAGATAACCTGTGGAGTATGCGGCTCCAGATTCCGGCGCAAGGAAATCCGAGGGCGAAACTACTGGGTGTGTGTTGGGCATGACAAAAAGCAGACGGATTGCCCAACAACGCAGATTCCTGAATCCGAAATACGGGCCGCATTTCTCCGGCTGTATTACAAACTGCGACACCAGGGAACCGGCATTCTCGCTCAGCTGCTCACCAATCTCCACACGATCCGCAGTCATCGGATGCTCTGGAGTACCGATATCATAGAACTGAACAAGCGAATATCGAACATTACCAGTCAGAATCAACTATTAGCCGTGCTGAAACAGCAGGGCAGCGTTGATCCTGACATTTTTATATCCCGCAGCAACGAGCTGGCCGAACAGCTCCGCACCGCCAAGCAGGAGAAGGAACGGCTGTTAAAAGCAGAAAGCGATGAGATGATCCCACGAACACAGGATCTGCTGGAGATCATTGAAGCAGGCCCAGACATCCTGGACGAATTTGATGGGGAACTGTTCGGAGAACTCGTTGACAGAATCATCGTGGAAAGCAACGAGCGGCTGCGGTTCCAGCTGAAAAACGGCCTGGAGCTTGCAGAATACATCGAAAAGACGGTGAGGTAGAATGTCTGGAAACCGAAAGCTGCCCTTTGGCTACAAAATGGAGCTTGGAAAGATTGTGATTCATCCAATGGAGGCTGTGGTTGTACAGGAAATCTTCGAGAAATATATTCTGGGAGCATCCTACAACGAATTGGTGGATAGCCTGCGGAAAGACGGAATCAGCTACAATGAAGGAAAAATCTGGAACAAAAGCATGGTGGCGCGTATTTTGGAGAACAAAAAATATGTTGGGCAGTCAGGGCGTCCGCCTATTATCACGGAGGAACAGTACAGCCGGGTGGAAGAAAAACGCAGCAAGGCTAACTCTCCACAGAAAACAGAAGCGCAAAAGGTTCTCCGGCAGCTGAGCAATGGGATCATTACAGATCTGGCGGAACAACAGATACGCAATGTGCTGAACAGACTGATTACTGAT
>CAMWQV010000615.1 GCA_947176425.1 uncultured Clostridia bacterium | reverse complement strand
CCTGCTTAAAGAAGCGAAAGAAATCGCGCAGATCATCCCAAAATCCATTGAGAAAAACGACTTCTCCCAGCTTGAAGCCGTCCGCGCCTCTATGGACCGCCATGTTCAGAAACGCCGGATCGTTCTGCTCTCCCTGGCCGTCCTCTGGAAACCGGTCCTGAGCGCAAACGCTTACCAGAGCTTAATGAAAATGAATAAGGATTTTGCGGGCGAATGCCTGGATACCCTGCTGGACCTGCTGGCCCTCCGCGGACGCACAGCGGCGGCAGAAAACGGCGGCGGGAAAAAACAGTCTGCGGAAGCCTATCAGGAGGAGATTGACCGCCTGAACGCGTCCCTCAACCGCGCCAACAATCTGGTTGCACGTCTTCAAGACAGCTACGAGGAGCAGATGATCGAAATGCGTGCGGAAGAAGAAGCGCGGATTATTACCATGCTGAACTCCGAAAAATACGGCTACATACTCGACCTCCTTCTGACCGCTCAGGACGGCATTAAGCAGCTCCGCAAAAAAGGCCCCATTCCTTTTGAAATTAAAAGCGTGCAGTCCCTGGTCCGGCGGCTTCAGGAATTTGTGGAGGACTGCGGCGTGACGCCGATGCTGGAAATGGGTGAAAAAATGAGTGTCCATGCCAAAGAGATCGACGGGTATAACTACGACGGCGCACCGTTTAAAAATTCCGGCGAGTCAAAAAACGTGGCCGTTATTTCCCCTGGCTGGGAGATTGCAGAAAAGGGAATCGTGATCTCTTATCCCCGGGTTAAAGAGATTTTGGAGGAGAACTGATATGGTACACAATGATCTGTGTGTCGGGATCGATCTCGGAACTACCAACTCCGTCATCGCAACCTGCTCTATGGACGGCTCCAGGATCGAGACCCAGGTCAGCCGCATCGAACGCTATGAGGATATGAGTTCCGGCAACCACTACCGCAAAGCCAGCCGCGATCTCCTGCCGTCCTGCGTCTATTACGCCGATATGAAGGACGGAAATTATGAACCGATCGTTGGGGATTTTGCTAAGACCGTGTCCCTTACCCAGCCTTTTGCGGTGGCAAAGTCCATCAAACGGCAGATGGGCCAGCCTGCGGTGGATATCCCAGGCTGGAACCCGGACTACCCCGATCAGACCCCGGAAGCCGTCTCCGCACGCATCCTGCGCCATATGCTGGCCAGCCTGGAGGACTACTACGGGGAGGAGATCACGGACGCGGTCATTACGGTCCCCGCCAGCTTCAACCCCGCCCAGCGCGAGGCCACCCTCAGAGCTGCCGAGATCGCAGGGCTGGATGTCAGGGAGGAGGACGGGAGTTATCGGGACGATATCCTCATCTCCGAACCGGAAGCCGTGCTGTACGACGTTCTCAATCAGATGCAGAACGGAAAGATCAATGTCCCTATCGATTTCTCCAGCAGCCGCAAAGTTCTGGTGTTTGATATCGGCGGCGGCACGCTGGATATCACGCTCCATGAGATCAGCAAAGCGCAGGAGGGCGGCCACTTTGAGATACGCCCCCTTGCAACCAACCGCTTTTCTACCATCGCAGGCGACCAGTTCGATCAGACTTTGGCCGGTTGGATGTACAAACAGTATATCGAGTATTACCGGCTCCAAAGCGCGGAAATCGCCAAAAGGATTGAGGACAACGAACAGTCTGGCATCCCCTTCCTCGCCTATGCGGAGGAATTGAAGGTTAAAGTGAGCAATCAATATAAGGACCGTCAGAAACGGGGAAAACCGCTGGGAAAAGACCAAACATTTGATTATGGCGGCTTTATGCCCAACGGGTACAACTCCGAAAACGATATGACTCTGGAGGAGTTCGAGAGCGTTCTTGCGCCTCTGCTGGGCAATCAGTACAGTTATGAGGATTACCAGCGTTTTGAGGAGATCAGAGACGATAAAAACATCATTTTCCCTGTGCTGAACGTTCTCTATAAAGCCGCTAAAAAACTGGAGACTACTGCGGTGACAGTCGATGCCGTCGTCCTCAACGGCGGTATGTCCCGGCTGTACCTGATTGAAGAACGGCTGACCCGCTTCTTTGGCCTGCGCCCGATTACCGTCAACGATCCGGATAAATCGGTGGCCCAGGGCGCGTCCGTTTACCACCACTACCTCCATCAAAGCGACAGCGGCGTTCTGCGCGATATGCACAAGCGGTTTCTGGAGGAACAGGAGCTGCTGGACCAAAAAGAACCCAAAGGTCTGTTCCATCAGGAAAAAGCGGACATGCCCAATATCCGCTCTATGGCCAGCATCGTCAACGAGGCCATCTATTTGGGCGCGAAGGGCGGCGCAGTCCATCTGCTGGTCAACAGCGGCGAGGATTTGCCGTATCAATCCCCTGCAATTCTGGAATTCGGCATCGCCGCCGGACAGACGCGGCTGCGCATCCCGATCAAACAGGCCGTGACGGGCGGCGAGTACCGGACCATCGCCTCCGGTGACATCGAATTCAAAAAACAGATCAACCATGAGACGCGTGTCGCAATCCAGTTTTTACTGCGGAGAAATGGCATCCTCACGCTGCAGGCTTGGACCTACTCCGACGATATCGGGATGAAGGTCATTGAACGGGGGTCTGTTACCCTGGACTTCAATACTGCAAACAGTGACTATACGGTCAGCAGACGGGGGCGGAAGGTCCTGCCGCCGTCAGGCAGTAATCTGATCGTGGCGAATGAACTGTCTTCAGTTAAGGGACTGCTGGACAGCGCGAAAAAATGTAACAATAAGAAGCAGAAGAAAGGGAGCGGCGACAACAT
>CAMWQV010000614.1 GCA_947176425.1 uncultured Clostridia bacterium | reverse complement strand
ATGATGCTCTTTGCGATTGCCAGCCCCAAGCCGCTCCCCTCTGGCCGTTGCACAGTATTTGTCCCCCGATAGTAGCGGTCAAAGAGGTGTTCAACTGTTTCCGGCTCCATACCCTTTCCGTTGTCCGAAAGGTCAATTTTTAATGTGCTATCTGATATAGATACACATAATGTGACCTCGGTATCATCCTCGCCATGCACGAAAGCGTTGATTATCAAATTCCGAAAAGCCCTTGTGATGAGTGTTTGATCGAAAGGCCATAAGAAACTGTCCTCTGCACTTTCAAAATGAATTGTCCGCTTTTCATATTCCGGGGCATTTAAAATGTCAATTACAAGCTCCTTTAGAAAACGAACAATGTTTTGTTCCTCCCGATTGATAGGAAGCATCCCATTTTCTAATTGATAGGTCAGCTTCAAATCGTCAACCAACGTTTCCATATAAGAAACATTTTTCAGCGTAATCCCTGCATAGCGGTGAACCTGTTCCGAGCCGGTACTGCTGTCCTCCAGAAGAATTTCGGCGTATCCCTTGATTGGGGAAAGCGGCGTTTTCAAATCGTGGGTGATATTGGCAATCCATTCCTCACGCATTTTTTCCGTTTGCGTCCGAAGCTGGTCGCTGGCTCTGATGTCTGCATCAAGGGTATTCAAACTGCCGTATAGGTCATGAAACACACCTTGATCTTGAACGGGGAGATAACTTCGGTTGGATATTTCATGGATGGCAGTTGTCAGCCGTTTGATCGCTCTTGATGTAAAGAAACCATAGAGAACACCTAAAACTAGGATAATCAAAAACAACACCAGCAGGATTGGCAGTATTATTGCTTTCCCTCCGGCAAATCGTTCCCCATTTACATACATCGTGATTTGGGAAACGGTCATGGAAAAGTATAAAATGTAAACATACTCGCTTCCGCTACTGGACACAGTACCAGCAAAGACGGCTGTTCCGCTTCCCTCTGACCGGCCCGTCTGGACAAGCCGCAGCAACTCTGCACTGGAATATGCTGTTCTGGCCTGCTCTGGCTTATGGTAGCTGAATACCTCATAGCCTGATGTGTCCAAAATTTGGATGCCTATTGTGTTTTCCTGCAATAAAGACATACCCGCCTGTCTGATCTGCGGCGCACCGTCAATGAAAATGATCTGTTGCTGAAAATTCTCTGTAAATGTTTTCGGCCAATCGCTCCGCACGTTTGCACCACCAGGAGACTGAATAAAAACGGTTTGCAGAAAAAAACAGCCACCTAACAGGAATGTCGCCACTAACGATAGGACGAATATTAGATAAATATGAAATACTGTGCGATAGCCTGACTGCTTCATTTATTCAATCCTCTTTTTGAGCTTGTAACCCAGCCCCTTGACTGTGATAAGCTGCTGTGGGTTGGATGGAGAATCTTCGATTTTCTCCCGTAAGTGCCGGATATGTACCATGATCGTGTTATCACAAATACTGCTGCACTCGCCCCACACCTGTTCATAAAGACGTTCCTTGCTGATGATCTTATCTGCATTTTCCATGAGATAGGACAGCAGTAAAAATTCACGGCCAGTTAAGCCGATTTCTTTCCCATTTTTATAAAGCCGACAGCTTTCCTTATCAAGTGTAAGCGGCCCGGCCACTAATCGAGCCTGCTCATTGACTGGTGAAGCCGTTTGATACTGCTGGCGGCGCAGCTGTGCTTTGATGCGGAACACCACCTCTCGCGGGCTGAACGGCTTTGTGATGTAGTCATCACCCCCACAGGATAAGCCGAGAATTTTATCAATATCATCACTTTTGGAGGACAAAAACAAAATGGAGCAGTAGGAAAACTCCCGTATTTGTTTGCAGACCTCCAATCCATCAATGTCAGGCAGCATAATGTCCAGAACAACTACATCCGGCTGGAACAGTCGGCAGATGTTTATGGCATCCCTCCCGGTAAAGACTTTCTGGATAGATTGAAACCCGTCTTTTTGTAAAACTTCTTCCATTAAATCAACGATATCTTTTTCATCGTCAACCAATAGGATTTTATTTTCCATACTTCCCTCTGCTTTCTTTTCTGTGGCTGTCTATAGGTTTTTTGCATCCTTGGGTATCAGCCAGATTGTTGCTATTTTTACAGTGCCAGGTATGCGGTTAGCGGAACAATAGTAATTTATCCATCGTGGGGTTACGCCCCATTTCTTGCTTGTCTCTTTCAAAGTCATGTAATCCATGCTGCCCCTCCACGAGTAATATTATAATTCGCTTGCTCGAATAAAGCAAGGATACAGATAAGTAGCACCTTTGGCAGGAAATTTCTTGGATTATCACCAATATAGGAATGGGACATATCCTGAATATCATCGGGTACAATACAAACTGAAGCGGCCAGTCGCTTGGCCGCTTCAGTTTGTATTATTCAGCTTTTTCATGATGCCGAGGATGTATTCCATTGATTGTGGGTCCAGTTTCTTTGCTTCCACAATAAACGCCTGGAGCGCCCCTGGGTGAGCGTTCCCTGCATCGAAAAACTCTTGGGGCGTTACTTCAAGGTATTCGCAGATATAAAAGAAAGCCTGCATGGAGGGCAGGGACTTCTTGTTTTCGATATTGTTGATATAGTTGTTCGCTTGTCCCAGAGACAGAGACATATCGCGGGCAGATACACCCTTTTGTGTTCTAAGCTTTGCCAGCCGTTCCGGGAGAAAATCTTCATACATTTGCCCTCACATCCTCTTTGTATAATCTTTCGGAATCTCCAACCCCATTGATTGCAAGGGGTTTGGAGGTTTC
>CAMWQV010000613.1 GCA_947176425.1 uncultured Clostridia bacterium | reverse complement strand
GTAAACGCACCATAGCGCGTACCCCTACTGATCATGCCGCCCTCTAAAGGGCGGCATGATGAAATGTTCACCTTCTGCATCCTGCCGGCAGCTTGTCCGACCAAGGAAGCAGGTCTTCGCAGAAACTTCGGTCAGTCTCATCCAGATGCAGAGGGATCTCTGTCAGAAGATATTCAAAATACTCATACGGCTTCAGATTGTTGGCCTTTGCCGTTTCTGCTATACTGTAGATGATGGCGCTGGATTTCGCTCCTGCGATAGTATCGATCATCACCCAGTTCTTTTTCCCTATGCAGAACCCACGGACCGATTGCTCCGCTGCATTGTTATCCATTGGAACTTCACCATCTTCCAGGAACCTTTTGAGATATTTTTCCTGGTTCAGTGAGTAGCGTAACCCCTCGCTGGTCTTTCCTTTTTGGGGTACACGGCCGACATTTTCACGGACCCACGCAAAATAAGCCTCTGCCAGCGGCCTTACAGTGAGCTGGCGCTGCTCTGCTCTTTCCTGTGCAGGGAGCTCGTCCAGTTTTGAATCCTCCCTGTAGATGGCCTGTATCTGCTTCAATGCCAGATATGCAAGACTGCTTTTCCGGCTGGACTTCGGCAGTGCCTTTACCGCCTCGTCGAACCGGCGTCTTGCATGGGCCCAGCACCCTGCTATGGTCAGGTCTTCCCGCTCCTTTTCTAACGTGTGGTAGACCTGATACCCATCCGTGACGCAGACCCCCTTAAAGTCCTTTAGGAACTCCCGGGGATGGCTTGCGTTCCTCGTCCTCTGGTAGTCATACAGCACGATGGGGGTGTCCCTGCACATCCTCCCAGAGCGGTAGACCCACATATAGCTCACAGAACCTGCCGGACGGCCATCACGATTCACCCGCACCGGCGTCTCGTCTGCCTGTATCACATGGCAGCCATATAGCTTTTCATGCAGGCAATCGTATAGGATTGCCAGATAGCGTTCTGCACAGCGGATCGTCCAGTCCGCCATGTTCTTGCGGGTTATGTTTATCCCATAGCGTTCAAATTCCTTTTCCTGGCGGTAAAGAGGAACGGCGTTCACATACTTTGCATTCAGGATGGCGGCCTCAAGGGAAGGGGATACCGGGCTGTTGCGCAGCAGATATCCCGGATGTTTTGCCCGGACGATGCGGTCTTCCTTTTTCGCCGCATATACGCCCACATGATGCTCCTCGACCTCCACTTTGGCAGGGGTGAAACGATACCTGCGGTAGATCTCATCCGGCAACTGCTTCCAGCCATGAGCTCCAAACTCAGCTGACAGTTCCTCATCGGTCATCTTATGCTCTATGGACACAACAGGAAGGTCTTTGAAATCCTCTTCCCGCTTTCCTTTGGCCTTGCGGGACCTGGGCTTTGCAGGCTCATCATCATCGTCTCCATCGTCCTCCAGGGCTGCGACTGCCTCCGCCTCATTGAAGAATACGATCTTTCCGTCCACTTCCATAAATGCGATCTGGTCATCCATGGTCAGCTTTTCCGTGGAACGGCCAAAACGGTTCTGGTTCAGCACCGCCACCTGCTCCAGCAGAAGCTGCAGCTTCTTATCGATCTCCAGAAGCTGCTCCTGTTGGGCAAGAAAGAGCTGTATGAGTGCTGCTTTATTGAACTTATTCAGTTGTTCTTCCGTGTACTTCACCGCCATATGCTGCCGTTCCTTTCATGGCCTTATCTTACCACAAAGCGACGCTTTTGGCTAATCGGTGTTGTCCGTACATTCGTCATAATGCCTATGGGTGTGCCGTGCCCAGAGGGGCAGATATGGTCCGGTCCACTCGGCAGACTTTTTGGAGCGGTCATTTCCGAGGGCGCGCAAAAACATCCTCACAACAGATCAGAGGCTGCTCCCAATGCCGCAGGCTGATCGGAAAACAACTTTTTCAAGGATCTGAAAATATGCTGAAAATTTCTCTGTTCTGCACAAAAGCTCACGCCACATGTTCCGGGCTGACTTCCCTGACAGTCCGGCTGGGGGCGATAGTCAGCCCTTCCATCAGCCAGCGGAACTGCTGGGGAGTCAGAACCTGTACCTCAGAAGCTGACCGGGGCCATTGGAACTTTCCCTGTTCCAGTCTCTTATACAGGAGCAGGAAACCATCCTTCTCCCAGACCAGTCCCTTGATCCGGTCAGTTTTCCGGCCGCAGAACAGATACAGGGTGCCAGGGACAAAGGGGCTCTTTCCAGTCTGCCGTTCAATGATGGAAGCCAGTTTATCAATTCCTGATCTAAGATCTGTGTAACCGCAGACGATGTAAACGTTTTGAAAACAAGTGGCGTCATTCAGCATGGGCAGCCACCTTCAGCACCCTGGCCAGTAGTTCCGGAGAGGTGCTTTCTGTCACATGGATGCAGAATCTGTTTACTGAGATATCTAATCCTGAGACAGAAGGAGCCTCCGCTGCAGGAGCCATGATCTCCTGCGGAACAGGAACGATACTTTGTGTGAACTTTTCTTGCGAAACTGTCTCCAGACATGCTTTGCGTACCTGCTTGAGTCGATAGTAATAGTTGGCCTTTGTGATCCCATGCAGGCTGCACCATTCGCTGACCGCCATTCCATCAGGACGGTTCTGGCAGTCACGGATCTGCTCCGCCCATTGGTTTAAGCGGTATTGTCTGGCAACTAAAGATGTAGTAGAGTTCATAGGCTTACCTCCATAGCGGGTCAAAAAAGTATAGTTCTAAACTTTTTTGACAAAGTATAGTTGAGCCTATTTTCTCAAAAATAAGATTGACGGTCTAGGTAC
>CAMWQV010000612.1 GCA_947176425.1 uncultured Clostridia bacterium | reverse complement strand
GTTCGGCGGCGATGGCTTCCGAAAAGGGTTTTTTGTCCAGTTCATGGCTGAGATGAGGGAGCAGGTCGGTGATGACCAGTTTTGGCTCATCGGGACCAGCGCCGAGGGCAAGGTGCAGGGTTTCGCCGGAACGCAAAATTACCACACCCCGCAGTTCCAGGGGGATCGCGGTCCACTGATGTTTCCGGAGGCCGCCGTAATAGTGGGTTTTGAGATACCCCAGCTCGTTATCTTCATAGAGCGGGACGGGTTTCATGTCCAGGCGCGGGGAATCGATATGTGCGGCGACGATCTGCGCACCATTGGAAAGGCTCTGCTGACCGATGACAGCCAGCAGCAGCATTTTATCCCGATTGCACCGGTAAATTTTATCTCCCGGCTGGAGGGTTTCTCCCCGCCGGTAAGGCCGGAAGCCGTGTTCTTCTGCGAGCCGGACGCTTTCTGTCACACAGCAGCGTTCCGTCTTTGAGGCGTTGAGGAAAGCGCGGTAAGCGCTGCAGTAGGCCTCCATCGCGGGACGGTCTTCAGGCGGGAAGCGGTCATAACCGTTTTTGCGCTGGCTGACTACCGCGGACCTCCAGGCATTATTGTCCATAATAACACGCTCCTTTATGTATGTATTTATGTAGAGCCTGCCAGGGCCGGGCCGGTAAAATATCAATAATATGCCGAACAAATTATAGCACACATTCGTCAAAATGCAACCATTACATTTCATAAAATTTAGAGCCAATTTTTGTAGCATTTCACTTTTTTAGGCGCGGAATACAAAAATATTCAAGTTTTTCTGAATAATTTTAACTTCCAAACCCAGTCAATAGGGGAATTCTAGAAAAATCGGAAAATTCAGCATAAAATATAGTTAAATTTATGGACAAAAAACGCCGCGCCCAAAAAAGCGCAGCGTTCGTATCAAGCGGTTTTGCAGGTAACGATAAAGCCGTCAATATTGTTGCCGGAGATACTGCAGGGGGTGCTGTCGGGGAGATAGACGCCGGTACCCTGGGCGTACCAGACCTCATAGTGGCCGGAAACGCAGTCGATCATTAAATGGCTGCCGGATTGGGGAAAAGCTTTCAAATACTCGATATACTCTTCCAGACAGTAGCCCATACGCACGATTTCCGTAGCATGGGGGATGCCCACATAGCGGAAATGCCAGGGTTCGTCCCAGATGCCGGTCAGTTCCTCTTTGCCGGTCTCATAGCGGACGATCCAGCCGTAATTCTGGCAGTTTTCGGTGATCCAGCGGTAATCGCCGGCGCTGTCCATGAACTCGCCGGTCATGGTGCCCATATCGACGGTCAGGCCGGTATGATGTTCACTGTAACCGGGCTGGGCCACGTACCGCTGGGCGTGTTCAAGACCGTTCTGTTTTGCGCTCTGGTCGAACAGGTGCTGCTGGTATTCGACCGTTCTGTGACCGGCGACGATCTGGACCGATTTTTTGCCGCTCTCCGCCGCGAAAGCGTCCATCATGTCATTGAGGGCGGAGAGGGCTTCAGGGAGCAGGTAGACCGAGCTGTCCCGGACATAATAACTGTCTGTGCGCTTGTCTAAAATACAGTCGAGGCTGTCCTCCTGGTTTTTCGGGAAGTGGAACTTAGTCCAGTTATTGACCAGAATCAAGTTTCCGGTATAGATGGAATTTTCAGGGAGTTGGGTCAGGGTGCAGGCAATCCCGGAGGGGGTGACAATATGTCCCGGAAGCTCGTCCGATACGGCGGAGGATTGAATCGGGGCCGCGCCGCTGCCGTCAGGGGCGGGCGTTTCCGGAGCGCGGTGCAGGTGCCAGGCCAGCAGCGAGCCGCCGGCGGCCAGGACCAGCAGGCACCAGATGAGGGGATGAATGTATATCCCATGCCGTTTCCGGCGGTAGTTTGGTTTTGTTGTCAATGGTATTTGTTCCTCCCAGTGTATGTGCAAGACAGAATAACATATTTTTGCGTCGATTGTATGTCGTACTTGTAAATTTTTATCCGGGAATCACAGATTGTTCCACTCCAGCACGCCGTCCATGCTGCTGTTGACCCAGTTGATCAGCGGAACGCGGAGGGTCTGGCTGTCATAGGTGAACGCGATATCAGCGTTGGCATTGTAGCTGCCATTGCGGTTCAGGACGGCGTCGGGCATTTCCAGAATATTCCGAATATAATCCGTGTTCCACGCGCTGCTGACACTGTCCATTCCCCAGTAATCCCGCCAGGCGGTGCCGAATTTTGTCGTACCCAAAAATCCCCAGTCAGGCGGCGGGGATTTGTTCCAGTTAATCCGGAAAGATAAAATCCGGTAAGTTTTGGCGTCAGTGGTCAGATAGATATTGTATTGAGGGGAGGTCAGATATATACTGTAAACAAGAAAACTGATTTGAGAATCCCGGTCGATATATAAAATCTGATGATGGCTTGAGCATTGGACGGTATCATTGCTGTCCCAAAGATAGGGGAGCGCACCGAGGGTTTGCAGGCTTCTCAGTTCGGACAGAATGCGGGTAAAACGTTCCTCCCATTTCTGCATGTCCTCTTCCAGCTCATAGGAGATATCCAGATTTTCCGATACCAGCGCGGCGGCGTCTACCCGTACCCCGACAGTTTCGTCCGAACCGTATACGACCGTCGCGGCAAAATCCTCCAGAATCACGCTGCTTACACTGCTGCTGCGCAGAAGGAGCAGTTTTTCCGCCACAGAAAGCTGCAAACTTTCCGCAAAGCCTTCCCGTTCCTCCTCCTGGCGGATAATGTGTGGTTCATTCAGCAGCCGCCGGTCGTCCCACTCAGAAA
>CAMWQV010000611.1 GCA_947176425.1 uncultured Clostridia bacterium | reverse complement strand
CTCTTTATACCTCTAAACGAATAGTAAGAAAAATGCCCGTGAAGATCAACGGATTAGAATTCACTCTTTCTCCAGGTAAGCATAATCAACTTCAAAGAACCATTATTGAAGAATTTGCACCTCGTTTTGCCCCTAATTCAGAGTGCCTCTATGTTGGGGATACGATTGAGAAAGATTTGTTCAAAAATGAGAACAAGCTCCGAACACTTGGCTTTTCGATTATTCTGCATGATAAGATGCCAGATGTTGTGCTTTACTCAGCGGAAATGGACTGGTTGTATTTTATTGAAGCCGTAACATCTGTTGGGCCTATGGAGCCAAAGCGCATAAAAGAAATTGAGGAAATGACAGCAGATGTTACTGCGGGTAAAATATATGTGACAGCTTTTCTTGACTTTAAGACGTTTAAGAAGTTTTCAGAATCTTTAGCTTGGGAAACTGAGGCTTGGATTGCCGATATGCCGGATCATATGATTCATTTGAATGGGGATAAATTTTTGGGGCCAAGATAAGAAAGAATTAAGCAGATGGCCCAAGCCGTCCTGAATGCCTATGCTATTTACTCTGATAGTCCCCGCTGCCAGAACTGCTCAAGGCCCCAGCAGGCGGTGATGCAGGCTTACGGCTTCTCTTTTAAGGATATGATAGAGAGTAAATGCGTGGCAGCGCTGATGAAGCCGTATCAAAAACTATCTGAAAATTTATAACCCATATAAAACAGCGGCGTGAACTTGGAGACTTGTTTATGCCGCTGTTTCCGTTTGTGTTGCCCTCTGGTAATCGCTGGAGCATGAAAAAAACAGACTGCTAGAAATTGACATTTTAGCAGTCTGTTTTTTTGTATTGGATACATCATGAACCTTCCTCAGACGGGTACGCTGTTATTTTCCTGCTGGTTCGGTTATAACCATATGCAGGGAAGTGTTTTGACCGTCCAGACAGAACCGGGGCGGGGCGTTCCAAAAGCCATATTAACGTAACTTATTCATCTACGGTCAGAACTTGGCCGCTCACACGAAAGGAGAACTATGAGTAACAAAACCAAAACCATACCTAACGCTACATCCTGAACCATACCGCCGCCCGCAATGGTGAAGAAGATCGGAAATATCACCTACAGAGTATGGGCGCATTTCAGCGAAACCAGCAACGAGACAATGGAAGTGAGTTGATAATTTGGTACACACTGAGGAAAAATTTTACGAAGTTAGTCTCAATTTATCTATTGACTGTTTGCTCGCAATATACTATAATAATTTTATAAAACATTTTATAAAATTAAAATATTTTATACATGGTCTGGCATTTTTCCGCCCATCGGAAAAATACCAAACTAATGCTTTTCCGCCACGCGAAAAAAGTCCGTATTAAACAAATTCCATTTTTCTTCTACAATAGACGCATAAACAGTCCTGAACACAAAATAGGACGGAAAGAGGAGGAAATCATTATGGAAAAAGGTTGGTTGGGCTTGGAAGGCCGTGTGGTCATCGTAACGGGCGGCGCGTCCGGCATCGGCAAGCACGTTGCCCAGACCCTCACGGCAGCAGGGGCGCAGGCAGTCATTGCTGACATGACCGTGGAAACCGGCGCGGAGTTGGACGGCGCATACTGCGTCAAGTGTAATGTGACAGACCCCGCAAATGTGCAGGCTATGGCAGACGCCGTTGTCACTAAGTACGGCAAAATTGATGCTCTTGTCAACAACGCCGGGATCAATATGCCCCGTCTGTTGGTTGACGTAGCCGGTGAGAAACCTGAATACGAGCTGAACGAGGCGTCCTTCGGCAAAATGTTCGACATCAACGTCAAAGGCGTATTCCTCTGCGCCCAGGCTTGCGCACGGCAGATGCTCAAGCAGGGCGGCGGCGTGATTGTCAATATGTCCTCCGAATCCGGCAAAGAGGGTTCTCAGGGCCAGTCCGCTTACTCCGCTACAAAGGGCGCGGTGGACAGCTTCACCCGCTCCTGGGCAAAAGAACTGGGGAAACACAATATCCGCGTGGTGGCCTGCGCTCCTGGCATTATGGAAGCTACCGGCCTGCGCTCACCGGCCTATAATGACGCTCTGGCTTACACACGCGGCTGCAAACCGGAAGAGCTTTCTACCGATTACAGTAAGGTAATCCCACTGGGACGTGACGGCAAACTGGATGAAGTAGGCGATCTGGTGGCCTATCTGGTGTCTGACCGCGCCAGCTATATTGCCGGGACCACGATCAACATTTCCGGCGGTAAGTCGAGAGGGTAACAGAACTTGAAGGGAGGAGGGCGAAAATGGCAAAGCAGGATTTTGGGGACAATCGGGCCGCGCATATTTTTTCCCTCCTCTGTACTGCCCACAGCCTGGAAACCGGCGCTCTTGCCGCACGTTTGGATGTAAGCGAGCGGACAATCCGCAACGACATCAAGCAGCTCAATGCACAACTGGGGGATTGTGCTGCCATTGAAGGAGAGCAGGGCAGTTACCGTATTCACATTTATAACGATGAGCGCTTTCGTGAGATACGCTCTGAAATCCTGAAAAATGACCGCTCCTTCAATTCCCCGCGCAACCGGCTGGATTATCTGTTTGGACGCCTGATGCGGGCGGATGCCCCGCTGCTGACGGATGAGCTGGCTTATGAAATGAGTATCGGGCGCAGTACGATCATCAGCGACCTGAAAAAGCTGCGGGCGAATCTGGAGCCTTACCGTCTGTCTATTTTGGGCAAGACCAGCAAGGGCCTGATTTTGCAGGGGACGGAAAGCAATATCCGCTGCTACATATTGGAAAATGC
>CAMWQV010000610.1 GCA_947176425.1 uncultured Clostridia bacterium | reverse complement strand
ATATTTAGGAATGTGAAGACACTGCGCGCCAAATCCAGCCTCACAGAGCACCTGTCCATGACGCAGGATCATGACATTCTGCATATGGAGCCTTGGGTCCGCGATTTCCTGCAAAAATTTCCGGATATGCTGGGACGAGACGCCCTGTGTTTCCGGAAGAGAGCGCGGAAAAGGCTGTTCCGGCGGGCGGATGGGGAGGGCGCGTTTATCTTTCACAGAGGGGACAAGCGGTTCCGTAGGGGAACGGGTGTCCAGCAGACGGCTGAGCAGCTGAAAAGTGCGGTTTGCTGTGGAGAAATTCATTTTTCAGTCTCCTGTATCTATCTCAGTATTTTTGGATATCGTCCAAGTCCATGATAAACACGACCACGCCTCCGACATCCATCTGCACAGGCATCATGGGTACGGAGGGCGTCGGACCGCCAGCCGACATAGACAGATTGGAATAGGTCATCTGCTTCCGCCGTCCGGCGCACCGTTTCAGGATATCCAAGGCAGTCTGCATCTGCGCTTCCTCCACGCCGATCATCAAAGTCATGCTGCGTTTTTTCAGGAAACCGCCCGTTGAACTGAGGATCGTAGCAAAAAACCCCGCCCGGTTCAAATCGTCTACTGTATCCAGATAGTCGTCGCTCTGGATCACCGCTAAAAGCAGTTTCTTTTTCGTTGCGTCCATTCCGTTCACCTCTCCTTTCAATCTCTGCCCCAATGCTGGGGTCTTTTATATTATACGCTGTTTTTGCCTGTTTGCCAAGTATAAATTTGTAAAGTCATATAAACCAATCATCAAAAAACAGACGTAAGAGACGGTCTGTACCGCCCGAGTCCGTCTGGGATCGAAATACTCCCTTCGCCCAAAGATTTGACAAGGCGGGAGATAATCGTTATAATAGTGACAGAATACGAGTCACATAAGAGGTGGAAAGGGAACCATGCTGAAAGAATTTATGACGCAGAAGCTGCCGTTTTTGCAAATGGCAAAGAGGAATAAGACAGCAGAAACCGGGGAACTGGAAACGGAGAGCCAGAAAGAAACGCCTGCCGCCGCATTGGAACCGGCCGTACCGCCTCCGGAAAGCGGTTCAGAAGCAGATTTTCAAGCTGGGATGGCAGCCTGCAAAGAGAAGAATTATGGGGAAGCCATGATCCCGCTGCTGCGGGCGGCGGAAGCGGGACATAAAGAAGCGCAGTTTCTCTGCGGGCAGCTGTACCAGCGGGGCCTTACAGGGGAAGCGGACAGCAAGCAGGCGCTGACGTGGTATAAACGCTCCGCGAAGCAGGGATATTTACATGCGCAGCTGGCGTGCGCGGCGATGTACGAGGCAGGGACGGGAACAAACGTGAATATCAAGCGAGCGCTGTACTGGTACGAGCAGGCGGCGAAACAGGGGGCAGTAGATGCGCAGCTGAAATGCGGCAAAATGTACTACTGCGGCCGCGCGGAGACGCGCAATCCGAAAAAAGCGCGGACATGGCTGGAGGCGGCGGCGGGACAGGGCTGTGGGGACGCGCAAAAACTGCTCCAGGAATTTTTTTAAGAAAAAAAAGAAAAAAGAGGAAAGGCCCCCCGCGCTTTTGACACGCGGGGGGCCTCTATGTGCCGGAAAAATCAGCAGCAGGGATCGCAGCAGCAGCTGTTGTTGCTGGAGCAGTTGTTGCCGCCGCAGCAGCAGCTATTATTGCAGCAGCTGTTGCTATTGCAGTTGTTATTGCAGCAGCAGTTGTTGCCGCCGCAGCAGTTGCCGCCGCATCCGCAGTTATTGCCGCAGCAGCAGTTACCGCCGCAGCCGATGCCGTTGTTGCCGCAGCAGCAGCAGAGCAGGATGATGAGGATGATGATCCAGCAGCAGTTGCCGCCGCCAAAGCCGTTATTGTTCCACATAAGTTCTAACCTCCTGGTAAGATGTGGGGCTGCTCTCGCGCCTCAGTTCATCTTATGCAGGGGGTGCGAAGTGGTGCGGGACCTGGGGAAGAAATTTTGCTTTATCAGCGGGAAGTGATCTTATAGCTCAAAGTAAGGAGGCTGTCAGCAAAATGGACGTCCTCAAAGCAGACGCCCGGGACGGAGCTGGACAGTTCTACATTTGTAAAATTCCAGAACCCGCGCACACCCAACTCGATCAAACGGTTGGCGGTACTCTGGGCCACCGCCTGAGGAACAGTCAAAACGGCCACATCCGGGGTATGAAGCGGCACGAAGCGTTCCAGCTCCGTCATATTGAGGATAGGGACCCCGGCGACTTGGGTACCGATCAGGGCGGGAGAGATATCGAAGGCGGCTTCCAGCTCGAACCCAGCGTCACGAAAGCGGAAATTCTGCATCAAGGCGCGGCCGAGATTCCCCACGCCGGCAATAATAATACTGTGGTGGCTGTCAACGCCCAGAATATGGCCGATTTCACTGCGCAGCTCATCCACATTATAGCCATAACCCTGTTGTCCGAACTCGCCGAAGCAGCTCAAGTCCTGGCGGATTTGAGACGCCGTAATACCCATTTTTTCCCCCAGGGTGCTGGAAGAAATACGGACCGTTCCTCTCAGATGCAGGTCATCCAGATATCGGTAGTACCGAGGAAGGCGTCGGATCACCGCGTCTGATACATTTTGTTTTTTCATACAGACCTCCCTCACAAACACAAAAAATGATGATTTTATCTTACTACAATCAAAACCGGTTGTCAATCGATTGATTTTTCGCGAACCCCCAAAAGCGGTCAAAAAATCCCGCAAATTTATGACAGTAAAAAAACAGGAGGCCGCTGCGGACCTCCTGTATAAGAG
>CAMWQV010000609.1 GCA_947176425.1 uncultured Clostridia bacterium | reverse complement strand
AGCGAGTGGGCATTGGTCTATGAACTGTTTTACTTAGAGCGGTCAGTGAGGGAAACCAGCGCCGATTTGGATATCCCTCGAAGCACAGTTCAAAACCGGAAGAAAGAGATTTTGCAGAAGCTGCGGGATATGATTTAAAAATTTTCTTAAAAAATTTTGGGACACTCTGCGGTTTCAGCGGATAAGTAATTGAGGGGGTATAGTCTGTAGTCCAATACCCCAACGCACCTTGACAAATAATGGGACAGGTTCCCATTCATATTTCACTATGTAAGTGCTGCATCCAGCATCAGCTGGTTCAATCGCGAAGACTGCCTGCGGGCGGGGACCAGAAGGGGAGGAGGTGAACTCCGCTGCTCCCAGCCCGTCAAACCGATAGCATCAAAGGTACGAGCGACACCTGAACGGCTGACCGGCGCAGGTAACGCCGTGATGATAGGATGCACCGCAAAACACCGTACCGCAGGTTAAAAGGGGGATACTGTGGGATTGGTCTGGGCAGCCTAGTCAACTGTCGCCGCCGTCCGTCGGTATCGCGCCGTCTGACACCAAAGATGGGCTTACATAGTTCCCGTGCCGGGGGGGAGCAAGAGGGCGGTCCCGCCGCCTGATAATACGGCACACTTACGAGAAGAAGGGTATCGGAAGGAACCCGCGCCGGTCCTATTTCCTCACAGATTGAGGGCGCAGTGAAGGCCCGTGCGGTTTCCTTCCATACTCAGCTTGCGGGATGCAAGACGTGACGCCGCAGGAGCGGCCTGCGGCGTCAGGTGTTCTATCCGGCAGGCCCGACAACGGTTTAGACAGGGGGTGAACACCATGCGTATACAAATCAGCGAGATCAAGATCAACGCGGGGCGGCGCGAAGCCAGTCCAGAGAGCGTGAAGGAACTGGCGCAGAGCATTTCAGCGGTGGGGTTAATCAATCCCGTCACCATCAGCCAGGAGCATATTCTGATTGCCGGACTGCACCGCCTGGAGGCTGTCAGGCTGCTGGGCTGGACAGAGATTGAGTGTACCGTCAGCAGTTTGGAGGGTTTGCAGGCGGAGCTGGCTGAGATTGACGAGAATTTTATCCGAAGCGACTTGTCGGGCCTGGAGTACGGTGATCTGCTTTTACGCCGGCAAGCCGTTTACGAAACGCTCCACCCGGAGACAAAGGCCGGAATCGCACAGGCGGCAGGAATGAACCGCGCCGTTGGGAACAACGTGGCGGACAAAATGTCCGCCACGTCAAAGAGCTTTGTGGACGATACTGCTGAAAAGCTGGGCGTTGACCCACGGACTGTGCGAAGGGAACTTCAGACAGCAAAAAATTTGACGCCAGAAGCCAAGAAGATCATCCGGGACGCAGATATCAAGATCACCAAAAAGGACGCTCTGAAACTTTCACGATTGACACCGGAGCAGCAGAAGGAAGCCGCCAGCCAGTTAGCGGCAAAGGAAATCAGCTCAATAAATAAGTATCAGTCTCCTGACGGGAAATCGGAGGATGAGCCGGAACCGCTGTCCGATGTTCCGTATACGCTGGGCGGCAGGCTTTACTCCACATTTGAGGAATCGGTGGCCGATCTGAAAAATCACGATAAGGATTGCAGTTATACCCCGGATACGCTGCTTGCGGAACTGGACGCATTTGTGCGGAAGTTTCATAAAGAAATTGAATGGTACAGCCAGCCGTTTTGTTCGGTTGTTTTTGCGGCAGTATCGCCGGTACAGTTCGATTTTGTTCGGCAGCGGTTAAACACGATCTCCGGGGCTGTACAGGACTTATTAAATCAAATGGAAGGTGCTATGCAGAAATGAGTTACAGAAGAAAGCGTTACCACGCGAAGCGTCCGGGCCGGGAGAGTGGGGAGCAGCAGACCATCCTCCCGGCAGTTGAGTACAGCAATCCAGGTGTCAGCCGTTCCATGCCCGCCAGCAGGCTGACTTCCGGCCTGCCTTACCAGCGGACAGTGGATGAAGACCACATTGACTATCTGATTCAAAAGTGGGACAACCGGCTGCTTACCCCGATTATCGTGAGTTTTCGTGACGGAAAATTTAACGTCGTGGATGGGCAGCACCGAATCGCCTGTATGCGGAGGATGGCAGGGGACCGGGATGTGATCGTCCCATGCCTGATTTACGATGGAATGACATACGAGGAAGAAGCCGAGCTTTGTTATAAGCTGGATGAAGCCAAAAGCCGCCTGAGTTTGTCGCAGGCCACGAAAGCCCTGACAGAATCCCGCACGGATGCTGAGATTCTTGAAATCAAGCGGCTGGTCGAGAACAACGGCTTCGAGTGGGCGCTGGGGAAGAAATTTGGTGAAGCGTATGAGATCACCGTGACGCGCTCTCTTATCAACGCCTACCGGTTCTTAGGCGGCACAGCTTTTTCACGGATGCTCTGTTTAATAGCCGGTACATGGCGTGGTGCGCCTGGTTCTCTGAAAGCGCCTATATTTTCTGGTGTGGCGCTGTTCCTGAAAACTTATGAAACGGAAGTGAGCGATCATATTTTCATCAGGAGTATGTCGGCCATTGACCCGGATGCCATTATCCGGCGCGGTAAGGCGGATTTTTCCGCCAGCCGCGCCGCTCTGCGTTATGCCCGTGTCATCTTAGAGCAGTACAACAGCCAGCAGCACGGGGGCCGGAAATTGCCCTACCGTTTCAAAAAATAGGGATGGTGAAATGTGATGGAAGGAAATCGTGCATGGATTTATTGCCGGACGGCTCAGGGGCGTGTTGCTTCTCTGGATATGCTTGAACAACAGAGGGAACAGCTGGAGGC
>CAMWQV010000608.1 GCA_947176425.1 uncultured Clostridia bacterium | reverse complement strand
CTTTCTCGGCTCTTTTGCGCTATCTCTTTATCTTTTTCTACTCTTGATTCGCATCTCTAATTTCGGGATAGGCTCTAACAATAAATCCGCTGTATCAATGTGGTTTTTCCCGTGTCGGATGTATCGGATGCCCACTGGCAGGAACAAAAAGTCGTCAAAGTGAGTTTGCCCGTTATCCAAGAATCCGGGAAAACTATTTTCTCGCATTCGGAAGAATGATTGCAGAACGACGGCGGGGAGGATACCCGACTGATTGGAGCGATGCGGAATATGAATTAAAACGGCTGTCGGATCTAGGGCAAGGTCTCGGCGATACTGATTACAACGCCGCCTATAGGAATCTTGCTCTGCTGAAACAGGAAGCGAAAGAACTGCAAAAGCAGCTCTCTAAAACACCCGCACAGGAACAGAAAGAGCAGGAGCGAATGGAGCAGGCGGCAAGGGCTTCGGAAGTTCTTGCGAAAAAGTTACAGGAGGCAGCTGAAAAAGAGCGGGACGCAGCGGCAGAGGCGGAACGGCTGCTTGAGATTACCAATAGTGCTGAGGTTGCAGACCAGCACATTGTCGATTTGAATCAAGAACTGCTGGATTTGAAACAGCGGCAGGCGGAGTTGAAAGAAGCCGGTGTTGATTTGGGCTATCAGGAATATGACCAGAATACAGATCGTATTGCTGAGATCACCAAAGAGCTGAAAGAATATCAGAAGACGTTATCCCCTACAGACCGTGCTGCACAGGCACAGGAGAGATTAAATGCTATCCTCGAAAAATCCAGCGCAGCATACAAAAACATTTCTGCCGCGATAGGAACCATCAAGAAAACTGGCACCGGTTTGCAGGATATAGCCTTACTCACAGGCGGAAAAATGTCAAAAGCGTTCCAGGCGGCGGGAACGGCGGCGGAAGCATTTGGGACGAAACTGTCCGCCGCACTGAGTGGTGCCGCTCCCTATATTGCAATCGCAGTGGTGGCAATTAAAGCTGTCGATTCGGTCGCGAAAATAATCGCTGAACGCTTTAAAAAAGTGTTCGGCCAGATGAAAAAAACTGTCCAAATTTCCTTTAAGGTAATTTCAACGGCAGCAAAAACAACTGGTGAGGTGTTGAGCAAAGCGTTTTCCGCCGCAAAAAAATTCGCGTCCTCTGCTGAATCGGCATTTTCTAAAATCGCAGGGAACGCTATAAAGGCCGCGCAGGAACTGAACCCTATCCCTAAACTTGTTGACGCAGTTGGCAGTAAATTCAAGCGTCTTGGTCAGATGCTCCGGCGTGTGTTCGTCTTTTCAGTTATTACAAGCGGATTGCGGACGATACGGACGCAAATATCAGCGTATTTAAGCTTGAATGAACAGTTCTCCACCGCTCTAAGGCGGCTGCAAGGCGTCTTGCTGACGGCGTTTCAACCAATCTATGAAGTTATCGTCCCTGCCCTTACCACACTGATAAATGTCCTGTCGAGAGCGATTGCGGCAGTATCACAGTTTTTCGCGTCCCTGTTCGGCACTACAGCAAAGAAAGCTCAGGAGAACGCAAAAGCCCTGTATGGGCAAGCAAACGCCTTGAAAGCCACCGGCAGCGCGGCTGAAGAGGCCGCCGGGTCGCTGGCCAGCTTCGATGAGATCAACACCATCCAAACCGAAAAAAGAAGCGGTGGAGGAGGTGGCGGCGGCGGTGCTGCCGATACCGGTCCGCTGTTTGATTGGGAATATGATGATACGCCTTTTGATTCCTGGGGTGAGGCGTTCAGCGCGTTCCTTGATAAGCTTCTGGCAGGTATCCCAAAACTGGAGGAAGCATTTAAGAAGTTCGCTGACTGGCTTAATGGATTCTCTAAAAAACTGTACGATATGTTCACTTTCCCGGACGTGCTGGAGAAAGTGGAGCAGCTGGGGCGCGGTCTGGCTGATGCATTTAATAAGCTGGTGGACTGGATCGACTGGCGCCAGCTGGGAAAGGCATTGGGGGCCGGACTAAACCTTGCCTTGCAATTCCTGACAGAATTTCTTTACAGCTTCGATTGGATGAATCTGGGCAGAAGACTGGCAGATTTTATCAACGGGCTTGTCTCTGAAATCGACTGGTACGATTTCGGTCGGCTTCTGTGGTCCGGGTTCAAAATCGGTCTGGAGACGCTGGCGGGCATTCTTGTTGGTTTGGATATGCCACTGCTTGCAAAGGCTGCAAGTAACATCGTCAAGGGATTCTTTGACGAAATGACCAATACTGTCAATATGATACCGTGGGAAGAAATCGACCGGCAGATCGTTAGGTTTTTACAGAGCTGGATTGGCTGGGGATGTTCAGCAGTGTTTTCAATGCAATGGGCGCAGTCCTTGACGCGATTTATGCCTTTTTATTTGGCGCGTTGGACGAACTGGGAGAAAGGTTAAACATTTACGGGATAACAGATCCGCTAATCGAGATGGTAAAGACGGTTCACGATCTCCTTAAAACCATTGCAGAAGACACGATAAACTGGATAAAGTCCATCAACTTTGAACCGGTTAAAAACGCTTTTTCAAGTCTCCTTTCCGCAGTCTCCCCGCTTGTATCCCTTATTTCTGAGGGGTTGTTATGGGCCTATGAAAATGTGCTGCTGCCGCTTGCCTCTTGGGTAATTGAGGAAGCCACGCCGGTACTCTTGAACGCATTATCGGCGGCGATTGAGTTCTTGACGGCTGCTTTAACGGCATTAAAGCCGGTTGCGCTGTTTGTCTTTGACAATATCCTGAAACCTCTTGCAAGTTTTGCGTGGGGAGTCATATCCGGCGCGTTAGAGGTCATCACAAAT
>CAMWQV010000607.1 GCA_947176425.1 uncultured Clostridia bacterium | reverse complement strand
GGCGGTTATTGGTTCCCTGACACTGAGTCGTGTAGTCACGGTGGCCATGGAGACAGCAGAACGTCTCTATAATACCGATACCCGATACAGTGAGGCTGCCGCGGGCCTGGTCAAGAAGTCGGAGGAGGTCGGAGCAATCCCGGATTGGCCCGCTCCCGTGGCGGGCATGGCGGTATTTTTAGCTGCGCTGACGCTCTGCCTTATCTTTCTGCACCATGCCCGGAAGGAAAACGCTCCAAAGAAAGGGAAGGTCTCTGTCCGGGTACCCAAGGGCCATACCTCCACCGGGGGGCGAGGTTCCCTGCGTTTCGCTGCCCTGTCCGCCCGGCGGGGCGGACGGCGTTCCGTGGTAGTGGTGGCGGCGGCATTGGTGCTCACCCTGTTCGTGTCCCTTCTGTCTGCCAGCGCCCAGAGCTGGAGTGACCAGATAGACAGCCTGTACGCGGACAGCGTGCTGGACGGACGGATTGTCAGCCTCAATGGGCGGCAGCAGACCGGGCTGTCTATCTCTACCCGGGACATTCAGCAGTTGTGGAAGTCCGGGTATCTGGGAGACATCTCGGTGTCCCTTGGCTGGCACTATGAAGAGACATCAGAGCAATCCATGCCCAGTATTTACCCTTCTGCCTTTTTGCAGGTAGACGAGGCCGAGGCCTTTCGGATTCGGCGGCTGCCTACCCTTTCAGCAGTGAACAGTCTCTCGGCAGCGGCGGAGTTTTACTACACCGACCGGCCCGAGATCCGGTGGCTGGAGGGCTGGGACGAGAGCTGCCTGTCGGATGACAGCCATCCCTCCGTGATTGAATCTATCTATGCCTGCCTCTATGAGAATGAATATCTGCCGTCCGATTACACCTATCCTGTTTTGGTGGGCAGCCGTTTTCTGGAGAACAACAGTCTGAAGCTGGGGGATATCCTGACGTTCAAGCTGTATATGTTCCTGTATATGGGCAACGACGAGCTTCTGGTGGAATGGCCCGTCAGCTTCCGGATCGTGGGCAGCTTTACCTCCATCGGCGAGAAGGATAACGTTTATGCGCCGCTGTCCTTGTGGTGCAGTTCGGAGTGGTTATATGGCGAGGGAGACAAGGAGATGCCCAAGCGTGACCTGGGGCAGATTAAGAACGTGAACGACCTGGAGCGTAGCCTTTATTTCCGCATTCGATTCGAAAACTGTCGTTTCACCCTGAACTCCGCCTATGAGCTGGAGAATCTGCGGAGCTGGCTGGCTAAGCAGCAATACAGTCAGGTAGGCATCACCAATAATAACCGGATTGCCATCCTGCTTCGGGATCAGAACTTTGTGGAGACGGTAGGAGGACTGAACCGCTATATAAGTTTCAGCAACATTCTCTTCCCTGTGCTGTTTCTGGTGGTGGGGCTGATGGGATTCATTATCTCTTGGCTCATGGTGAGCAGCCGCCGGATGGAGCTGGCGGTCATGCGGGGATTGGGCGCCTCCCCCAGGCGGGCATTTGCATCCTTCTTCATGGAACAGGCGGCGCTGTGTCTGCTGGGTTCTCTCATCGGCGCTCTGGCTATGACCTTGTTGTATCCCAGCGGGGCGGTCTGGCTGGCGGGAGCGGGATTTTTGGTCTGCTACCTGGCAGGGTGTGCCTTGTCGGTATTGGCGGCAGGCCGAACCAACCTGATGATGTTACTCTCTGAACGGGAATAATTCAAAAGTTATGTCCTCAGTCCTATTTTCTGATGAGATCGAGGGCTTTCATTGCAGAGTACATTGCTTTGTGGTATAATAACTATATATCACACTCTACTGAATTTGCCTTTCTAAAAAGGGCATTGTGCGGATTTATGCTTCAGATGAGATACAAACCATTAACGAGGAAATATAAATGGAAAAAATCTGGAAATTTTTTGAGAATATGAATGAGCTGGTATACGTCTCGGACGTGGATACCTATGAATTTGTCTATATGAATAAAAGGGCGCTTTCCATCTGCGGACTTACCTCATTAGAAGAAACGAAGGGAAAAAAGTGCTACGAAGTGTTGCAGAACACCTCGGTTCCCTGTGTGATTTGCAATAATAAAGAGCTTGTTCCGGGACAGTTCAAAGAGTGGCGCTATTACAATCCCGTTTATGATAGGCATTCGCTGGTGAAGGACACCTTGATAGAGATGGATGGCAGAAGGCTGCGTATAGAGCTTGCCGTCGATATCAGCACGGATACGAAACAAAATGAGATCATTCACGATTATCAGAACAGAGAGGCTCTGATAAACGAAGTACTGAGAACGGCTTTGCAGGCCTCCGACCCGGATGATTCTATAAAGATCGTGATAGAATATCTGGGAAAGGCGCTGGGTGGTGAGAGAGTTTATATATTTGAGAAAAATGCGGAAGGCAACGACGATAACACTTACGAGTGGGTCGCAAGCGGCGTGAACCCGGAGAAGGATAATCTACAGAATCTTTCATCGGAAGTTTTCGAGAGATGGTATAGTATCTTTGCAGAAGACAAGTGCGTGACAATTAGTGATATCGAGGATATCAAGACAAAGAACCCGCTTCAATATGAGATATTAAAACGGCAGAACGTCTATTCCGTATCGGTGGTGCCGTTACATGAAGACGGCAGGGTGATTGGGTTTTATGGGGTGGATAATCCGCCGGCAGAAGCCTTGAGCTATATTTCCAATATGCTGCAGATTATGGGGCACTTCATTGAATGCATGTTCAAAAAGAGGAATTTGGTCAGGAGTTTGCAGCAGATGTCATATCTTGATCAGCTCACTCAGTTCGGAAACCGTTACGCTATGGTGAAGTATATGGA
>CAMWQV010000606.1 GCA_947176425.1 uncultured Clostridia bacterium | reverse complement strand
CAACATCATCGGCCAGTATCTCGCCACTTTCTTTACCTTCCTCAGTGAAAACGCAAGCTGGGCACCCGCCTTCCTGATTGGCGCATTCCTGCCTCCCATGGTCATGTTCGGCCTCCACAACGGCGTTGCGCCTTTGGGTGTGATGCAGATGTCCCAGCTAGGCTACGACAGCATCTTTGGACCGGGCTGCGTCTGCTCTAACATCGCCCAGGGAACTGCCGCTCTTGTGGTCGCTCTCCGCACCGGCGAGGCAAAGACCCGTCAGCTGGCTACTTCCTCCGGTATCACCGCCCTGATGGGCATTACCGAGCCCGTCCTCTACGGCGTCAACCTGCCCAAGAAGTACCCCCTGATCGCCGCGATGGTAGGCGGCGGCTGCGGCGGCCTGTACGCCGGCCTCACCCATACCCACCGCTTCGCCACCGGTTCCTCCGGCCTGCCTGCCGTCCTGCTGTATATCGGCGGCGATACCATGCAGTATTTCATTAACATCATCATTGCCCTTGTCATCACCGTTGTTGTCACCGCCGCAGTCACCTTCTTCCTGTCCATGAAGTTCGAGGGCAGGGAAAACGTAGATGCTCCCGCCCTGAACATTCCCGCCAATACCGTAGGCGCTCCCTCTGATGGTACTGTGGTTCCTATGGAGCAGATTCCGGACGAGACTTTTGCCACTGGCGTATTAGGTATGGGCGTTGGTATTCAGTCCGCTAAAGGGGTCGTTGTCGCGCCCTTCTCCGGCACAGTCACCCAGGTGGCCGACACTGGCCATGCCATTGGGCTTGCCAGCCAGGACGGATTGGAACTTTTGATTCATGTGGGTGTAGATACCGTGGATATGAACGGCAAAGGCTTCACCCCCAAGGTCAAAGAGGGGGATACGGTCCATGCCGGACAGCTTCTGCTGACCTTTGACAAAAAAGCCATTGCCGACGCAGGCCACCCGGATGTTGTGGTGGTGATGCTGACCAACGCGGACGATTACCAGAAAGTCACCTGCGCTCCGGCGGGAGCCGTATCCACAGGCGCGCAGATCATTCATGCCGAGAAATAAGGAGGAGCTGCTATGACTACGAAGAAAATGCCGGAAAACTTCCTTTGGGGCGGCGCGACAGCTGCCAACCAGATTGAGGGCGCGTGGGATGCCGCCGGAAAAGGTCCCAGTCTCATTGACATGATTCCCTGGGGACCTGACCGTATGTCCGTCATGCGGGGCCAGAAGGACTACCATACGCTGCCTGCCGACGCTTACTATCCTGGCCGGGTCGCCATCGACCACTATCACCGCTGGAAAGAAGACATCGCTCTCTTTGCCGAAATGGGTTTCAAATGCTACCGTTTCTCCATCTCCTGGACCCGCATCTTCCCCACTGGGGAGGACGCAGAGCCAAACGAGGCCGGATTGGTCTTTTATGAGCAGATTATTGACGAATGCCGCAAGTACGGCATTGAACCGTTGATCACCATCTGCCACTTTGAGCTGCCCATTGCGCTGCTGGAGAAATACGGCGGCTGGCGGGACCGCCGCACCGTTGACGCATTTGTCCGTTTTGCCGGGACGCTGTTCCGCCGGTTCAAGGGCAAAGTGAAGTACTGGCTGACCTTCAATGAGATCAATATGCTCATGCACCTGCCCTTCGGCGGAGCCGGAGTGTGCTTCCAGGAGGGCGAGGACCCGGACAAAGTGAAATACCAGGTAGCCCACGACGAACTGGTAGCCAGTGCGTTGACGGTAAAACTGGGCCACAGCATCGACCCGGCGTACCAGATTGGCTGTATGCTGGCAGGCGGTACCTACTACCCCTGGAGCTGCAACCCGGAGGACGTGTGGTCAGCGATTCAGCAGGATCATGTCAACTACTTCTTCAGCGACATCCAGGTTCGCGGCCGCTATGCTCCCTATGCGATGAAGAAGCTGGAGCGGCAGGGAATCACTCCAGAGATGGCCGAGGGCGATACGGCGATTCTGGCAGAGGGTACTGTTGACTTTGTGAGCTTCAGCTACTACTCCAGCCGCTGTATTGCTGCCCACCCGGAGAAAATCGGCGTGGAACAGACAACCAATGCCGCCAAGACGCTGAAAAACCCGTATCTGCAATCCAGTGACTGGGGTTGGCAGATCGACCCGCTGGGACTGCGGATTGTGCTGAACAACCTGTATGACCGCTACCAGAAACCACTGTTCATTGTGGAAAACGGCCTGGGGGCAAAGGACACCATCGAGGCAGACGGCACCATTCAGGATGATTACCGGATTGCATATCTGCGGGCGCATATTGCCGCCATGATCGACGCAGTCGTGGAAGATGGCGTGGAGCTGCTGGGGTACACTTCCTGGGCGCCTATCGATCTGATCTCCGCCTCTACCGGAGAGATGAGCAAGCGGTACGGATATATCTATGTGGACAAGGACGATGCCGGAAACGGGACAATGGAGCGCAAGAAGAAAAAGAGCTTTTATTGGTATAAGCAGGTCATCGCATCCAATGGAGAGAATTTGAACTGAACAATACAGGAGGGGAGCGCCGTCACGACGCTCCCCCTTACTCTGTATATTCTGTCTCACCAATAAAATCCCGGAACCGGCTGGCAGCGGAATGGAACACTCGATTTTTTCTCCAGGCAAGCACATGACCGGAAGTGTGTTCCGGTGTGAGAGGAACAAAACAAAGCTCCCCATGACCGCGCATATCAAAAGCGCCGCTCACACAGACCACATACCCCAAACCGGCCTCCGCCAGAAGTGCGGCGTTGCCCAGCAGATTGTGTCCGGCAAAAATGTTCAGCCGGCTGCGCTC
>CAMWQV010000605.1 GCA_947176425.1 uncultured Clostridia bacterium | reverse complement strand
ATCGGCTTTCAGTGCGTCAATTTTCGTTTCTCTTGGTTTACGCATCTTTTTTCTTCCCTCCCAGTCTGCCAGGGATATAATCGGCAAAATTCTGAACCGTATTGAAAATCCGCTTGTTGTTCACCCACCGCTGGAGCTGGCGGGTAATTGCCGGAGCGTTGGGCCGGTCATAGACCATCACATAGGGATCATAGCCCATACCCCGCAGGGTTTCCACCCGGTACAGGTCCTGCTCATGGGTACTGCCGAAGTTGGTCAATACATACACCCGCCGCCGTCTGGCACTGTGAATGTTGGTCAGCTCCAGAAATTGCAGAAACTGCTCCGTCAAATCTTCATAGGGATTATCCCAGGCGAAATGTACCGCCTTTGTACGGACTTTGTTCAGCAGCGCCACATTGTCCGGTGTAATCAGGCGGATATCCAAGCCCTGTGTAAAATCCACCCAGGCGCGGCTTTCCGCCAACTGCAAAATCAGCTTTTCGTGGTCGGGGCAAGCCAGCAGATTGGCGTCCATCAGCTTGATCTCTTTCTGACCGTGCCAAAATTCAGAGAGATCAGCCACCTGGATACTCCGATTCCCTTCCTTGCCGGAAATCAAACAAAAACCGCAGTTTCGAGGACAACCACGGCTCAAAAAGCCGTAGGCTGTGTCAGAAAACTGCGGATAGATGCTGTAATCGGGATAAATGTGTTCCACTTCATCCGGGAGGTTCGGTCCAGGGCCATAGCCGGTGCCGCCCTGAATAATCTGGTCTGCGTTTGTGATAATCAGGGTATCCTTGGAGTAGGTGTCCGTGAAAACGCGGCTTTTATACACAAGGTCGTATCGGCCCTCCGGTTTCCACCATTCTACATGATCGCCCTGCGCCTTGTGGTAGGCAGAGAGCTTCATCAGGCACAAATTGGGCCAGTTATGGCTGTCGATATCAGCCAATGCAATATTCATCAATTCCCTCCAATCGTTATGAAAAATCAAGGTAACCGCCCGTAAGAATAAAAATGGGATGTCCAATAGTTACTGTTTACGTTCGCATAGGAGATGGGGTTGCCGCAGTGAATCATTTGCCCGTTGCCCACGTAGATACCCACATGGGTAACGCCGTTGGGGTTCGGTGCGTCGTAAGTATGCCAGAAGAATATCAGATCACCGGGCTTGGCATCAGCAGCGGAAACAGGTGTGCAGATGTTGTAAAGTCCCTGCGCTCCCAGCCGTCCCACATCCCAGCCGGAATGGTTGATTACCCATGACACAAAACCGGAACAGTCAAACGAGGTGGAAGGCGAGGAACCGCCCCAAACGTATGGATAGCCGAGATATTTCTCAGCTTCTGCCAACATAGCGGCAAAGGTATCATCGGTAGGTGCTTCGCCCGTATAGGCCGGAATAGCAGGTCCGCCCGGTCCGCCGGGAATTACTCCGCCGCCTGCGTTACCGGAGCCGTCGTCGCCAGTATCTACAAAGTAGTACGGATTCAGGTATTCGCCGTTGAGCATGACTTCCAGATGCAGGTGCGGCCCGGTACTCTGCCCGGTGCTGCCTACAGCGGCGATCACGTCCCCGCGCTTGACCTCCTGCCCCGCGCTGACGGAAAGGCTGGAGCAGTGGGCGTACCGGGATTGATACCCCTTATCGTCCTCAATCACCACGCACAGGCCATACCCGCCAGCGTCGCCAGCAGATACCACACGCCCATCCTGAATTGCCTTGATCGGCGTTCCTTGAGCAACAGCAATGTCCACACCACGATGCAAATTCTTTTCTCCGCTGATAGGATGTACCCGGTAGCCGTAGCTGCTGGACACATAACTCAGCCACGGGAAGTCAAAAGGATTCCCATACGCCTGCCGGTTGCCGAGTGTCTGCATATAGATTTGGTAACGGTCCGTCTGCTCACCTGGGGTCAGGCTTGCGTTGATAATGTCCTCCAGACGGCGCACAGTCAGCGTGGTTTGAAGAATTTTTTTGCCGTCCTCAACTATTTCTGTCCTGGTCAGCACATACTTCTCATTGAACAGCCGCTGAATCTCTGCCTGTACCTGGTCAAACGTAAAGGCATTAAAAACGGTAGAGAGATACCCCATCAGTTCATAGGGATTGTGGCTGATCTCCCCGATGTTGTAGCGGTATTCATCATAGCCGGGATAATTTGTCTCCGTACTGTCAATATCCATCTGCAAATCTGTTTCCAGCTCCGTGAAATACAGTTCAGCATTGCAAATATCCTGCTCATTTGCCAGATAGGACGCAGAAATGTAAGAGGACTGGAAAGCGGAAAGCATAGCGGTACAGGAGGTCAGGCCAGCGGAAAAGAACACCGCCACCAGCGCCAACAGTGCGGCAATGGCCAGAACGGATTTATGCGCCGCGACCTGCTGTGCCACCGCACGGACAATCTGTCCGGTGGTATTCACCACATTTTGGGTGAAATGCGCCGTTTGCTTCGCTTCATGCGCAGCCTGGGCATATTTGCGCTTAATCTGCTGCTTCTGCGCCCACTTAGCAAGAGCGTGTTTCTTCTGCAACTCCGGGTTGTCCCGAAGGGCAGTCTGCCACGCCAGATTGATATTCTCCTTTGCCGCCCGCTGCTCCGCTTGGCGCAGGGCGCGGTAAGGTTTGGAGCGGAGACGGTTCTTTTCCCAGCGCAGCGCCCGCCCCACGCCCTGCTCGGCAAACAGCTCCCCTTTGTGAGTGGCTTCTACCGCCACATTCTCCCGTTCGGATTCATGAATCTTGCCGTGGAGCTTCATAACTGCCGCCGTTTTTGCCATACCGCCTGCACGGGCTGGCAGGGAAG
>CAMWQV010000604.1 GCA_947176425.1 uncultured Clostridia bacterium | reverse complement strand
AGCTGGACTGCGATATCTATATCACAGGTTCTAATGCGAAACTGCTGACCGGCGAATTATCTACGTATCTGGCTGGAAGATATGTAGAGTTTGTGATTTATCCGTTTTCTTTTCTGGAATTTCAAGAACTGTACCGCTCTGTTTTCCCTGATGCCCAAACCGGACAAATTTTTTCCAAATATCTGACCTCCGGCGGGATGCCCTATCTCAGCTGTCTGCAATTTGAGGAAGAACCCGGCCAGCAGTACCTGGAAGGACTGTATCACTCCGTCGTTCTCAAAGATATTATGAAGCGAAACAACATCCGGGATGTAGACCTGCTGGAGCGGATCATTGCCTACGTTACTGCCAATATCGGTACGACTTTTTCCGCCGCTTCCATTACAAAATATTTCAAAAACGAAGGCCGGATTGTTGCCGCTGAAACGGTGCTGAACTACCTGAAATATTGTCTGGACGCCTACCTGTTCTATCGTGTCAAGCGGCAGGATTTACAGGGAAAAGCAATTTTATCAACCAATGAGAAGTATTATATTGCTGACCACGGTATCCGGGAAGCTGTTTTCGGCGGCAATATGCGGGACATTAATCTGATTTTGGAGAACATTGTTTTTCTGGAACTGCTTCGCCGGGGATATACCGTAACCGTCGGAAAATCCGCTGAAAAAGAGATTGATTTTATAGCCGCAAAAAAGGATCAGCTGCTGTATGTCCAGGTATGCTATCTGCTGGCCTCTGAGGAAACCGTCCGGCGGGAATTTGGCGTGTATGACAGCATCCGGGACAATTTCCCGAAATATGTTGTCTCTATGGATGAAGTGGATTTCAGCCGAAACGGCATCAAGCATCGAAATATCCGGGATTTTTTGATGATGGAAGCGTGGTATTGAGGATAAGGTAAACGCTAAGTTTACTTATCGAGACAGCACAGCCTCAACTTCTTTATATCGCTCGTCCCCTCTTTCCTTTAACAGATCTTGCAGAGCCTTCAGCCAATCTTCACAGTAGTAGTGGAGCTTATAATCCCGGTCATATGCTTCCGGACTTTTCAAACCATCTCTCTGACAGATTTTTTGAAATTCCTCAAAGGCTTCCCACAGAAAATTTTGGGCGTCATCCTCTATATGTCTCTTTTCAGAGTATGACAATCTCTTCCAGAGCGGAGGATGATAGTAACACCAGTGCATTCCTTGATATGCCAGCCGGTCTACTGTGATCGCATCTTTGTCATAAAAATCTTCCAATCCAGGACGGTTGCCCTGCCGCTGCACAGACGGATAGTTGTCCCAGGGGATTTCCCAGTCATCTTTAGGCGCAGAGAGCAGCAGCTTTTCCTGTTTTGGCAGGCAACATTTTTTGAATTTCTTTCCGCTGCCGCAAGGACACAGCTCATTTCTCCCTACTTTCCATTTTAATATGTCATCAATGGACGGAGTGTCGGATTTGAAACAGGCCCACCCTTTCAGTTCCTGGGCAGTATCCTCAATGATCTTTGGATGTACGGCGTACTTGTCATCGTTATAAAGATAATCAAAGAAGCTGTCAAACGCCCCCATGAACATCTCATCGATTTTTTCCAAACGGAATGTTTCCCGAACATCTTCTGCCAATTCATACAGATCGTTATCCGAAACTGCTTGTGCAATCTGAGCGCCGAAAATGGCCTCATTCTCAGTGTCTCCAAGAGCAGCGAGACACTCCCGCAAAAAAACGGTGAAAGCCTCTTTGGACAAACGGCCATCCCGCAGCAGGCCGTCTAATAATTGCAAAGCGGCACCTCTGGCAAATGGTTCCAGGCTGTCGTCTGCGACAATCGCATTGACCGCAGCAAGGTCTCCGTTATACGTGCTGTAAAGAATACTGCCCATATGGTCAAGAATATCTCCCAGCATATACTCAAGTTTCTCTTTATCAAAACCTAGAATTTGCAGGAACTTAGGAAAAATGCTCTGTTCCCGAAATTGTGCTAACAGGAAAAACGCATAAAAAGATATACTGTATTCCGAATCGTCAAAGACTGTTTCATCAGAAGAATTAATCTTTTCATACACTTTATTGACCGCATCGATTAATACCGGTGTGATGCTGTCCTTCAGGCGCGCTGCCTCTGCAAGTGCTTCCTGCGGAAGCGGCTGATTTTTGCCAATTACTGACAATGCTTGGATGACATCATTAAGTTCCATTTACTGCAACTCACTTTCGTATAAGATTGATGTATCCCTATTTTACCAGAATCGCCATGAATAAACAACTGCTTTCTGAAAAAATGTTGTCCTTACAAAGTCGCAGCAGAACAAAAGGCTCGTGTCACTTATGACAACATCCTTCGTTTGAGCGATGACCCAGATGTGAATGATGTCATTAAATTCCTCCGGCAGCGTGAAGTCGTCCATTTCCAACGCTTCGGCGAAGCAAACGATACTGATTTAAGCAGATTTTATCCCCTGTGGGCGGGGCTGCCTACAGGGGATATCATCGACTTGACAGGAACCCGGAACTCCTCCCTGTAATATCAGGGAGCTATCACTTTACTCCTTACACCGTCCCGCTCTTCCGCAGGAACACGAAGCGCATCCATAGCTTGTTCCATCGTGAGATTCATTGTCTCCATCAACGCCTTGATGTTTTCTAAAAGTTTTTCCTTTGCGCCTTCCTCACACATTTCTTTTCCATAGTCTTCAAATATTTTGCTCATTGTCTGAGTCCCTTCCTTCGTATCTATGGCCCTCACCTTCTTTCCCGTTAAAATCCTTCCTTGCACATGGGGGCTAAAGAGAGTAAAATAAGTTGCAACAACA
>CAMWQV010000603.1 GCA_947176425.1 uncultured Clostridia bacterium | reverse complement strand
GGGCAATACACATCTGTTCCTGTATACGAAGACTGCCGCAGCCCCGCTTTTTGCCGGACTGGGCTTCTGCGAGATCGCCCGCGTAAAAGATACGCTGGTATTCATGGAAAATCGCAGAAACGGTTTTGCCGGCTATCTGCGAAAGCTGTCCGGCGGCCGGCGGGAAGGACGGTCAGCGGCGCTGGTGATGAACGCTAATCCCTTTACACTGGGACACCGGTATCTGGTCGAAAAAGCCACCGCTGAATGGGATACGCTGCATTTGTTTCTGATCAGTGAGGATGCCAGTCTGATCCCCTTTTCCGTGCGTATGCGGCTGGTGCGGGACGGCGTATCCGATCTGTACAATGTCGTTATCCATGAGACCGGACCATATATCATCAGCAGCGCGACTTTTCCCAGCTACTTTCTGAAGGAAGAAGCTGCGGTCATCCGGGGGCAGGCTATGCTGGACCTGTCAATATTTGTCCATATTGCTGACGCTTTGGGGATCACCTGCCGTTATGTAGGGGAGGAACCGACCAGTCAGGTCACAGGGCTTTACAATCAGATCATGCAGCGGGAACTTCCGGCGGCGGGGATTGACTGCCAAGTGATTCCCCGCCTGGAGGCAGGGGGACATCCGGTAAGCGCCAGTACGGTACGGTGCTGTTTGCGGGACGGAGACTGGACCGCACTGCGCAGTCTGGTTCCTGATACGGTCTATGAATACTTTACCGGCCCTGAAGCCGCCCCCGTTCTGGAACGGCTCCGGCAGGCCACAGATGTAGTACACTATTGACGGCAATTTTATAGAGAAAACAAACGGGCAAACGGCTGAGGATAAACCGCTCAGCCGTTTGCCTGCTTTAAGAGACCTATTCCACTAATCGATGTAACCGTAGAAGCAGAAAAAAGCGGCGTACTAGCAGGACAAAATCCCTGTTTGAGTATCGCTTGACTATACAGCATCCGGCGTATATAATATGATCTGGATATTTGAGTCAAATGGAGTGATAGTCTTATGGGAAGCGACAAAATGAAAGCGGCAGCAGAGTGGTTTCGTGAAACGGTGTTTAGGGAAGAAGCTGTCCTGCGGACTCCAACTGCCTGTGTTTCAAAGGAAGTTCCTTCAAAGCTTCGAGAGGCCCGCTCACTGCAAAATGAAGCATATCAGAATTTCCAGTCTCGTGACTCCCTGTTTATGAAGCAAGGGAAGCTGCTTGCAAATTACGAAGACGATTTTGAATATAATTGTAGTAATATTCACCGATATTACCCCACTTATCAAGATTTTTCCAATCAGGAACTTCGCGCTTACTTCTCATGGAGGACAAAACTGCGCAGGGGTAATATTCAAAAAACATCCTTGAGCTTTGCCTTTCTTTATATATATGAACTCATAAATCAAATAGGTGTTACAGATCCTTTAGATGGATACCAAAAGCTGAAGTTGTTCCAGAATGAATACGGACAGATTGACGGCAGAATACTTCCGTATCTAAAAACGTGGATGACCGATTATGCTGCATACTATGCTGTCGATTCTTCCCTTCTGCATGATGATCCCCAAGTCATTATGAATCAGAGTATAACAATATTGGAGCAAATCCATAAGCAGGATTCTGACCGTATTATGGGCGCTGTAAAACAGCTTTCTCCAAAATGGTTGGATCGCTCCAGGTTTTACAAAACGCACCAAGAGGATATGGATACAGTAATTGTCCGAGTTCTGCGCAGAGTTTCTTCCCACTGCGCTGCCCGCTGCAAGAAGACGATGGTTGAGCAGTATTTTGGGTCACAGGTACGATATTATATTCAAATTTTTGAATCCGCTGTTTTTTGCGACCCGCTGAAACGGAAAAATTATGAATATGCAATAGACGAACAATGTACGTATGTTTGCAAAAAGGGGATCTGGTCTGTCCGAAAACGTTCCGACACCCCGAAAAGCAGACAGAAGTTTGAGGATCTGCTGAAGACCATTGACTCTATCATGCGTTTGGAGTATGGGGACAAACACCCTGTCAAGTCCAAAGTAACCGCAAAATGGCTCATCCGAACGATTCAAGAAGAAACGCGGACGCTGCTGGCTGAGAAAAAGGCCGCGGAAGACAGTAAAATTTCAATAGATTTTGCGCAGCTTACAAAAATTCGGCAGGACGCCGCCGTTACACAGGAAAAGCTGACTGTTGAGGAGGAAACAGACCAGCCTGAGCAAGCGCAGTCATATACAGCCCCTTCTGTTCCATCCGATATGCCCCTGAATAAGGAAGAATACCGCTTCCTGCACTGCTTGCTGTATGGCAGTGAAATCCGCTGGGTGCAGACGGAAGGCTATCTGTTATCTGTCCTTGTAGACAGTATTAACGAAAAACTATATGATATATTCCAGGACTCTGTTTTGGATGATACCCCCCTGCTGGTCGAGGATTATATAGATGACTTAAAGGAGATGATACTTCCATGAAAATTCCCAGACGAATTGCGCAGACGCTGATTAA
The DNA here is from genome assembly GCA_947176425.1 of uncultured Clostridia bacterium. Classification (GTDB taxonomy): domain Bacteria; phylum Bacillota; class Clostridia; order Oscillospirales; family Oscillospiraceae; genus Pelethomonas. The sequence continues at coordinate 321 of CAMWQV010000603.1, read as the reverse complement.
TTCCCTGAAAGGCGGGGTGGTGCCGCGGGTTGGACTTCCGTATATTACTGTCGGGCGCAAAGCTGAAATTGACGCGCTCCTCCAGGATGTAGATATTATCGCAGACGGCGGAGCGGCTTTCCGCTTTATTGTAGGCTATTATGGCAGCGGCAAAAGCTTTTTGCTCCAGACGATCCGAAATTATGTAACAGCAAAGAACTTTGTTGTCGTAGACGCTGACCTCTCCCCCGAACGCCGGTTACAGGGAACACGGGGACAAGGACTCGCAGCCTACAAGGAACTGATCCGCAATATGTCCACCAAGACCAAGCCGGAGGGCGG
>CAMWQV010000602.1 GCA_947176425.1 uncultured Clostridia bacterium | reverse complement strand
TGCTGTCCCTGCAGACACGCAAGGGAATACCAGCCGGAAAATCCTCAAGCTCTCCAAACTTTTGACCATCGCAGGAAATTGCTTCCCGAAAATACTTGGGCAGCTTCAAAACTCTATTGATTCCGTCCAATTGGCGGCGAATTTCATCCGCAGAGAACCTCCCGCCATAAAAAACAAAGCGTTTCGATGCGTAATCGTAAGCTCTTTTTTCAATTATTTCGGCATCGCTCATATCGCATATGCTGCCGCAGGATTCACAGAAGCCATTATCCCATTCAGATTCTGGTATTCCACAGGTATTAACCATAATTTGTTTCTTGTTCATAGTCCGTACTGTCCTTCCTGTATTTCATTTGAATCAACTTTTGTTGACGATATTGGCGGTAGTTTCACTGCTGAGAGGGGCAGGAGGCCGGATATATGCCAGCCTCCCGTCTATACTCATGAGAGTTTTTCAAGCTCTTCAAGCTTGAGAACATAATCAATGCCGGTTGAACTGTCACGGAAGTAAATTTCACTGCAGTCTCCTTCCAGGATTTTATACCCGGCTTTTTCAAGAGCTTCGTCAATGACTCCAAAAATTTTATCCATAGGGGTGCCTCCTTTTTTAATTAGCCTTTGATGCGAGTTAATTCTTATATGCGAAACGGCTGAAATTTATTTTGCTGAACATTTTGCTTAGGAAGTTTTTTGACATTGACTATTGATTAGTCCTCCTGTTAATCTTTCTTCTTCAGCAGTGCGGAATTCTTTCCATACGGCGTCACCTCAAACCCCATGCGTTCATAATCCTCTTGGGTGTATGCGTAGAAGGAATTGCGAATAATGGAATCATCAGGCATGTGTAGTGTGTGACGGATCATTCCTAACTCTTTGTCAAGAACGGCAGCTTCCCTGTCGGTTACTATCTCTTCCGGCGGAACCAGAAACGTATTTGCAATAAACTGATCTGTCCGCTCCATAATAGCGCAGATCTGTCTTTCCGCAAAGTGGTTAATAGAATTTTTCGCTACCACGAGATCGAAATGGGTTTTCATTACACCTGCCCAGCTCAGATTTATCACATTCCTTGCGTTGACAAACGCATCATAGGCGTACTTTGTACAGACGCTATGACTGCCTCCAATTTCCAGAGATTCCAGAGAATCAGCATCAGCCAGAAGCTGCTGCATCTCATCAGGGATTGGAGTATACTTTCCCGGAAAATCCTGATAGTAATTATACCAAGATGCTGGATGAATTGGGAAAGCCTGTATATCACCATGTCCTTTAAATTTGAACCGTGAGAAAGGACAGGCATATTTGTCCAACATAAGGACTTCTTCTTTCGTTCCCGGAAACAGATATCCGTTGAGTGTCAAAACGCCGCTGCTGTCCGGCTCGTACAGCGCATCATCAGTATGTCGGTGAACAACGATCCGATGCGGGTTCAATCTGAGCATTGTCCAGAGGGTTGGAACGCTAAGCGTTGCTTTTGCTGTTGCCGTAATAATACTATTCTTTATATCCACATTCCGAACAATGACTGGTTCCCCTCTGTGTCCGCGGCTGGTTGTCGCAAACAAAGACGGTAATCCGTTGACGGGAACTGCGACTGCACCACCGCCTGAGAATGTCTTTTCAAACATTTTCACTGTCGCAAGGGCCTCCCTGATGTCAGGATTATTTCTTTCTTCCTCTGTAAGCGGCTCGATTTCCGTACGGAAATACTCAGCCATGATCGCTCTTTTTATGAGCTGCAGATGTTCGTCGAAGGTACAGGGCAGTGCCGTATTGTCCGCCATAACCGCAATTTTTCTGTCCTTTGCTGTCGCAGGAGTGCTGGCGAAGATGATATTTGCTTTCGCATCAGCCTGCGTGTGGCGGGCAATCTCTATCAGTTCCTCATCCGTCTGAGCATCGAAACGCTTATAACCAATGAGGCAGCAGCGGGGATTGACCTTCTTCACGACATCAATCGCACGGGGCGCAATTTCAAACTCAATGTTAAATTTCTCTCCCACCTTGTAGTTATGCAATGGGAACTTTCCCTCATGGGGATGGCTTGGCGTGAGATTGGCAACAGCCGCCGCCATAATACAGGCATCATAGCCGGATGCGTTGTCCTCAAACCAGCGGTAATAGTCGAATACATCCTCTACCCTGACAATTTCAATGTTGTTATTACGGAGGTTTGCAGGAATCTTTGTTCCCTTCCAGACAACAACCGTCAGCTTAAAGCACTGATCAGCAAGAAAAGCCGCTGTTTTAAACGCAAGTCCGCCCTTGTATCGGCTCGTCAAAAATTTTACAGAGTTTACCGAGTCCAGACGGGCAGGAATTGGGCCACAGCTGATAATAACCTTTTTGTTTCTCATATTATACTCCCCTTTTATAATTCTCCATGTTATTGGATTACTTTTTTATATGCGAAAAGCCGAAAATTTATCAAAAAGTTAAATAATAAACGGCATTTCCCATCACGATTTTGCCCGCAAAAGAAAACGCCGTTTGAGGATTACCAGTCTACATTATTAAACCTAGCTCCTATCATTATACATATGCCGCTTGATTACCACGTTGACCTTCATATTAACTGTTCTTTTTCAGCAATGCAGAATTTTTTCCATACGGCGTCACCTCAAACCCCATGCGTTCATAATCCTCTTGGGTATATGCGAAAAAGGAATGGCGAATGATGGAATCATCGGGCAGGCGCAGTGTGTGGTGAATCGTTCCCAACTCTTTGTCAAGAACGGCAGCTTCCCTGTCGGTTACTTTTTCTTCCGGCGGAACCAGAAACGTATTAGCAATAAACTGATCTG
>CAMWQV010000601.1 GCA_947176425.1 uncultured Clostridia bacterium | reverse complement strand
AGGGGGCGCTATGCCCTTTTTCCTTCGCCTCGCGGGGGAGGTTTCACAGTAAAAGCGCAACAAATAGCTGCTAATAATCTGCCGGACGATGGCTCAATCTCCTGCTGGTAAAAAACAATCTTTTCATGCGGTATTTGATTTTTGTGATATGCCTTTCAAAGACAACAGCATCGACATAATTTCAGATGGCGGCGGCATTGGCAATTGTGAAGGTGAAAAATCAAGAGCGCTTAAAGAAGCATACAGAGTTTTGAAACCAGGTGGACAATTGATAACCTCAACAGGTTTTGTGAATAAGGAAATATTTGCGGCACTTCCCGCGAAAGCGCAAAAGATACTTTTAGAAGAACGTCCAGATGTCTTTGAGGATTTGTATGAGGATACCGTGCTTGCCGGATTTAGAAAAATTGACAGTGTTATCAGCGGGAGTTGGTATACTGACAATGACGAAAGTAGTATTGCCAATCTGGCACGTTCCCTTGGAGTAAATCTAAAATTTACGAGTTATATAAGATACTGCACCAAAGAATAATCGGGAGCCCTTCAAAAATGTAGTTATCGCGTTAAGTCAACATACCCAAAATGCCGGACGAGGCACCATCCAAAAGGGCCCGACTTCTCTATCTCTTGTGTCTTGTTGACTTATCACGCTAATCACATTCAAAAATGAGTATGGAGATTCCTACTATGTAATGATTTCCATAAGAAAGGAGAGATTACAATGAGTGAGACTTTGCGGGAATGGCTGGAGAGGGAGCTCCGGGATTTCGGCCCGGTATGGAAGTCCTTCCGAAGCAAGCAGCGGAGGATGTACTACATCTGGATGGCGGCAGCTGTGGCAGGCATGGCAGCTTTAGGTTTCGTCGCGGGCTACGACTTGACCTATGTTCTGCGCGTACATCTGCCCATCGGAGTAGGCATCGCAGTATTCATTTGGCTGTGTGTGCTGCTTACCAGCCGGGCCAGCACAATGAAGAGCGTGCGGAAACGTTTTGAGAAAGCCCTTTCGGCTCTTTCGCCCACCGATCAGGAGGCCTTAGCCCGGCAGAATTTTGGCAGGGTGGATTTTCTCAACACCTTCGAGGATAGTTTTCCTGCCCGACTGCTGGTGGGACCGGATTTCTGGCTTTACTTCAGGAACGTCTGCCAAATATATCGGGTGGCGGATATAGAAAAACTCTGGGCACAGGAGGAGAAAACCCAGTTCCACTACAATGTGGGCAGCACTCGGGTGCGCCGGAAGGTCAGTGCTGGGGTATCTTTGATGGTAGACTATCGGGAGGACACCAGTTCGGCCAAGGGACGCCCAGATCGGCTATATCTGGCCAGTTGGGAGCAGTTCCAGACGGCGAAAGACCTGATTATCCGGCACTGCCCAAAGGTGGAAAACCTGTGGAAGAAATAGTAAAAAGGAGTGTATCGAAAAATGAATACAAAAAAATCGCGTTCTCTGCTCTGCTTGATCTTGGCGGCACTCATGCTGTTCCTGTCTGCCTGTTCTCAGGATGAGGGTGAGAGCAGCCAAAAGGAGAAAAACGAGGAAGTTCTGCTACCCATCAGTGTAAACGGCAAGGAAATCAGGGTGGGGGAAACCACCGTCCAGACCCTGCTGGATGAAGGGCTGGATGTATCCTGGGTGGACGAGAACTTTAATCGAATTACTGTAGACCCCGACATGGAGCTGGAGGCAAATGCTTACTACACCGGCGGAAGCATCAAAATGTCGGATCATATGTCCTTCACGATTTCTCTGGCAACGGAAGACGAGCCGGTTCCTCTGGGACAGGCGGTGATCGCCCGACTGGAGCTACATATGGCTGCTGAGGATGATAAGAGCGCCCTTGAGAAGATTTCCTTTGATGGCGTACCGGTCACTGAATTTACCCAGGAGAAAGCCGTAGAGAAGTATCCCGATTGGACCGGAAATGAAGTTATGTGGCTGCACTACGGTTTGGAATACAGTTACACCCTGACCTTCGACATGGCTACCGGCAATCTCAACGGCTTTACTGTGGAGCGCGAATACGATGTAGATTGGAACAGCTGATAGGTAGGTTTCCGTGAGAATCGCCCTGTACATTAACCGGCCTCAATAAAATCCAGCAAGAGGTTTTACAGGAACTGCCTTTTGCTGGATTTTATCTTCTATAACATAACTCTCAGTTTATTGGACTTTTATCCATGATGGGCAACTATTGCACAAAAGGATAGACCGGAGTATACTTTATGGGATGCTCAGGAGCGCTCGCAGCGAAGTTCAATGGCGGGAGCTGCTATAATGAAAAACACAAAGGGGGATGACCTGCTATGCCGCGCATCAGGAAAGAAAATTATAATAGACATTTATTTTTGACTTCAGGTGGACTGACTGAGAGTATGAAAACTTCCTTTTTCAATATTATCGGGAAGTGTCCAGAAGAAGTGAAAATACTTTATATTCCAACTGCTGGAATTGAAACAGATGGTGCTAGGGAAGGTATTGTTATCTGTTTGCACGAACTCTCAGCAATGGGAATTTGTACCGAAAATATATTTGTGTATAACTTGGAGCTGATTCTGTCAAAAGGATATAAGCGCACATATTCGGCATATGTGACAGATGCACATATGGCAAGCAGACTTATGACACCAGAAGAATTGAAAGGCTTTGATGCGGTCTTTGTTGGCGGTGGAGATAGTGCCGTCCTGTGTCGTGAAATGGTAAGAACAGGATTTGATCGTGTGCTTGAACAAGCTATTGACGATGGCCTTGTATATGTTGGAATCAGCGCAGGGAGTATGTATGCGGCGGGCAATTTGGACGATGGATTA
>CAMWQV010000600.1 GCA_947176425.1 uncultured Clostridia bacterium | reverse complement strand
AAGCTGCAGTACGGTTTGATAAAATTTCAGCTGTTTCCCATGAAAAAATCGGAGAAACCGGAAAAAAAGAAGAAAAAAAAGCCAAAAAAAGAAAAATCCCAAAAGAAGAAAAAAGCAAAGATTAACCGGGAACAGATTTTTTATGCGATTGAGAAGCTGCCGCCGATTTTGGGCCGTGCGGTGAAGCGGATGAGACGCCATATCCTGATCGCGCCGCTGAAGGCCGAGGTGCTGGTTGCCGGAACGGACCCGGCGGATACGGCAGCTCTGTACGGACGTCTGACTACGGCGCTGGCCGCGGGACTGCCGGTATTGCAGCGGACCGTGCGCGTGCGGGAGCAGGACATTCGGTTATATCCCGATTTCGCAGGGGACCGGATGAACTTTGCCATAGATGCCGGCGTATCGGTCCGGCCGTGGGATGTGCTGGTGATCGGCGTCTGCGCAGGAGCCAGCCTGCTCAAGTGGTTCCTCGGGTTCCGAAAACTGGCGTCGCCGCCTCCCAAAGAGGAAAAAGAGGAAGCGGAGAATCAAAGCGATCATGAAACAACAAACAAGGCCGCCTGAGAAGGCCCATTGAAAGGAGATATTGGTCATGGAGAAAAAAAACCAAATCAGCGAGATGATCCAGGAAAGTATGGCAAAGGTGCGGGAAATGGCTGACACCAATACGATTGTCGGCCAGCCCATTCATACGCCGGACGGTGTGACGCTGATCCCGATCTCACGGGTCAGCTTCGGTTTTGGCGGCGGCGGTACATCGTTCACATTCGGGAAGAAAGAGGAGAACACAGAGCCGAATATGGGTACGGGAATCGGCGCGGGCGTGAAAATCGATCCGGTAGCGTTTTTGATCGTGAAGGACGGCATTACCCGTGTTATGCCGGTAGCCGCGCCGCCCATGAATACCATAGACCGTGTAGTAGAGATGGTGCCGAATGTGGTAGAGCAGGTGAGCGGAATCATCGACAAAAATTTCAAAAAGAAAACTCCCGAAGAACTGGCCGCGGAGGAGACCTGCTGACAGCGGCTGAGAAACCGGGAATGATTTCATGATTGGACCGGCAGACATTGTGGCATACTAGGGACATCCAATACACCCGGAGGTGTGCCGAAAAATGTCTAAACAGAGAATTGTATCCGCCGTTTTGAGCTGCGCTTTAATGGCAAGTGCTCTTACTTGTCAGGCGTATGCTGTCAGTACTTCTGCCGCGTCTGCCATACTGATGGAGCAGGAGAGCGGGCGGGTGCTGTACGAGCAGAGCGCCGACGATGAACGGCTGATCGCAAGCATCACAAAGATCATGACCGCCGTGACCGCCCTGGAACACGGGGAGCTGCAAACGGAGTATACCGTGACGCGGGAGGATATGGCGGAGGGGTCGTCCATGTACCTGAAGCCGGGCGACAAGCTGCGTCTGGAGGAATTGCTGTACGGCCTGATGCTGGTCAGCGGCAACGACGCGGCGCTGGCGGTTGCCCACTGCGTATCCGGCAAGACGGAGGATTTTGTCGCGCTGATGAACGAAACCGCCCAGAGTCTGGGAATGACCCACAGCCATTTCGCCAACCCAAACGGTTTGGATGCGGAGGGCCACTACTCCAGCGCACGGGATATGGCGGTCCTGACAGCCTACGCGTTAAAAAATCAGGATTTCCGGCGCATTGTTTCCACCGCGTCCGTGACCATCGGGGACCGGTATCTGGCCAACCATAATAAGCTGCTGCGGCTGTGTGAAGGCTGCATCGGCGTCAAGACAGGCTTCACGAAAGCCGCGGGCCGGACGCTGGTTTCAGCAGCTTCCCGGGATGGGATGACGCTGGTCTGCGTGACCCTCAACGACGGCAACGACTGGAACGACCATATGTCCCTGCTGGACTACGGCTTTGCCAATTACAGCCGGACTGTCGCTGTCCCGGCCGGGCAGACCGTGGCCTCCACACTGGTGCGCAACGGAACTGTGACACAGATACCGCTGATGGCGGCGGCGGACCTGGCGTATCCCTTGACGGGGGACGAGCAGCTGACGGTGGTAACCAAAACGCCGGTGTCGGTAGCCGCGCCGGTGATCCCCGGACAGACAATCGGGCAGGTATGCGCCTATCTGGACGGTGTGGAAGTGGCGTCCGTCAATATGATCGCTGCGGCGCCGTCGGCAAAAAGAGAAGTTCCCACACTGTTTTTCGCGCCGCTTCGGGGTGCGAGACGGTGAAGCTGTTTCGCTTTACAGGATTTGGAGACTAAGCGTTTAGAGGAGAGAGAAGCTATGGACCGAGTGCAAAAAATTCTGTCAGCCGCCGGTATCTGTTCCCGGCGGCTGGCAGACGAGTACTTACAGGCCGGACGTGTGACCGTAAACGGCTGGGCCGTCACGGTGGGCGCGAAGGCCGACATAGAAAAGGATGAGATTGCTCTTGACGGGGTCGTGATTGACGCGATGCCCAGAAAAGTGTATCTGATGCTGAATAAGCCGGTGGGCTATGTCACCACGCTGAAGGATGAGTATGGCCGTCCAGCGGTAGTGGACTTGACGGGAGACTGCGGGGAGCGGGTGTATCCGATCGGGCGGTTGGACCGTGATTCCGAGGGCCTGCTTCTGCTGACCAACGACGGCAATTTTGCCCAGCGTCTGTGCCATCCAAGCTACGAGACGGAGAAGGAATACCGTGTGACTGTGACCGGCAATCTGCGCAGCTGCGTGGAACGTCTGGAGAGTATGCGGATGCTGGACGGCTGTCCTATCGCGCCGGTACAGGTGAAAGTGTTGGAGCGGCTATCAGGAAAGTGGGTGCTTTCGATGACGCTGCATCAGGGC
>CAMWQV010000599.1 GCA_947176425.1 uncultured Clostridia bacterium | reverse complement strand
GACATTGGCTGCATCGGATACAACTCTATGGAAGGCACGGCGGAAGTAAAGCTGCACCGCCTATATGTTAAATACGACCTTAAGCGTCAAGGCATCGGCTCCGCTCTGCTGAAAACGGCGGAGGAGTACATCAAAGCACAGAGAAAGGTCACTGTTCTTGTCCATCTGGGCGAGAAGGAGTACTACTTCGAGTGGTAGTGTCAAGAGTTATGCGCAAATTGGTTTACAGATTTCTGAATTGAACGCAGTCAGCCAGCGAGGTCAGCCTCCCCCAGGGCAGCCTCCAGGTGTTTCATGTTCATGTACTTCTTGTTGCCCCACTGGGTTCCGGCTACATGACGCAGCCGGGCGCAGACCAACATAAGGGCAGCGTTCCCATCCGGGAAGGTCCCCACCACGCGGGTGCGGCGTCGGATCTCCCGGTTGAGTCGCTCAATCACATTGTTCGTACGGATCCGAGTCCAATGCTCGGAGGGGAAGTCGCAATAGGTCAGCGTCTCTTCTATGCCATCCTCCACCTTCTTGGCCGCTTCCTTCAGCTTCATTTCCCGCAGCTGGGCCACTACGGCCTTAGCTTTCTCACGGGATGCTTTTTTACTCTCCTGGGCGTGGATCGCCTTAAGCATCTTAGCCACCAGTTTCGCCTTGGAACGGGGAACCACAGAAAACACATTGCGGTAGAAGTGGACAGTGCAGCGTTGGTACTTGGCTTCGGGGAATACCTCGCCCACCGCCTCCAACATTCCCAGACACTTGTCTCCAACAATGAGCTTCACCCCATCCAAGCCACGACTGCGCAGCCACTGGAAGAAGTTCACCCAGCTGGCCTTGTCCTCCTTCATGCCCTCAGCGGCACCCAAAACCTCACGGTATCCGTCCTCGTTTACTGCAATTGCCACCAGAATAGCTACATTTTCGTACTCTCCGCCCCAGTTGCGGCGCAGGTAGATGCCGTCCACATAGACGTAAGGGTAGCGGCCACCCTGCAAGGGACGATTCCGCCAGTCCTCGATGCGGACATATGCTTTCTTATTCAGCTCGCTGATGGTGGCCGGGGACACCTTACTTCCCCACAGCGCCTCCGTGATGTCCTCTATCCGGCGTACCGAGACACCAGCTAGGTACATCTCGATGAGAGCCTCCTCTACACTGCTCTCACGTCGGCGATATCGCTCAATGATGGCGGTTTCAAAGGATACTCCCTTTAACCGTGGGACATGCAGCGTGACGTCTCCGGAGCTGGTGGTAAGGTTCCGATCATAGTGACCGCTACGGTAACCCTGACGGGCCTCGCTGCGTTCGTACCGGGCCGCTTGAGTCAGTTTCTCGGCTTCCGCCTCCAGCAGTTCGTTGAGCGTTTCCTCCACACTGCCCCGAACCAGTTCTTTGATTTGCCCCTTGATTACTTCCTCGTTCAGTTGTACAATCTTCTCGGACATGGTTTACGTTCTCCTTTCAGAATGGTGTGTCGCAACTTCATTCTACCAGAGATCTGCAAACCATGTCTCCTTTTTCACCTATTTGAATTTGCGCAATTTATTGTACCTTATCATTTTTTGGCCGTCAAATCCAGTCACTTTTTGGACGCAAAACCATCCAAAAGCAAAAGAAAAGTAAGCGTCAAAACTAGCAGTGGCTTTTATAAATCAGTGAGATATGGGAAAATGCAACCAAGTCTAACCGAGTCGGTTAGGAATTTGGAGGTGTGCAATGGAACATAGCTTGCAGAGGTTAAACGCCGCCCAGCGGGTTGAATTATGGGTGGAGCGAATAGGAGAATGCCGCAGCAGCGGCAAGAGTGTCCGAGCATGGTGCAGGGAACATGAGATTTCTGAGAAGACTTACTATTACTGGCAGAGGAGACTATACCAGCAGATGATATCCACAGCAGAAACAGTAAGGTTTGCGGAGGTTTCCTGCAGAGAAGAAACAGCCCCTAACCCTAGCACGACAGCAAAAATAAGCCTGCCAGGAGCAACAGTTGAAATCTACCCTGGAGCAGACACCCAGATGATCCAGACAATACTTCAGACGTTGAGAACATGCTGAACGACTTTGGATGCAGCTGCCCGGTGTACATCGCCTGTGGATATACAGATTTGCGGCGAGGAATAGACGGACTGGCCAGCCTGGTACAACAGGAGTTTCAGATGGACCCATTCCAAAGAGCATTATTTCTGTTCTGTGGCAGGAGGCGGGACCGGATAAAAGCGCTGTATTGGGAAGGAGATGGATTTCTGCTGCTGTATAAACGACTGGAAAGCGGCAGCTTCCAGTGGCCGAGGAACGGTGCTGAGGTACAAAAGCTGAGCGCGCAGCAGTACCGGTGGCTCATGGAGGGGCTGAGTGTGGAGCAGCCAAAGGCACACCGTCCGGTGGAAGGACTCAGTATGAAATAAAGCGGAGCAAACTGCTAAAAATCCTGTACCTTTCCGGTGAGATATGGTATAATTGAAGCATGAGAAATGAGAAGAAACAGACAACGGGCAGCGAAGAAATGGTGACCATTTCCCGTGCAGAATACGAAGAGTTTCAAGGGCAGAAAGAACGGATTTCTGCCCTTGAACAGCAGATAGCACTGCTGACAGAGGCGATTTGTCTGAGCCAGCAAAAGCGGTTTGGAGCGTCCACGGAACGAACTTCGGAGGAGGCCATGGAGCAGCTGAGCCTGTTGTTTAACGAGGTAGAGGTTTATGCGGATCAGGCTGCGGAAGAAGATGACGGCAGTGTGGCTGTTGCCGCCCATAAGCGGCACGAAAAGCATGAATACACGCTGGACGAACTGCCTGAAAACGTACCGGTAGAGGTAGTGGAAC
>CAMWQV010000598.1 GCA_947176425.1 uncultured Clostridia bacterium | reverse complement strand
GTCCAGACCGATCAGCTGTATTTCGCCTTTCCTGGTAAAATCCTCCGGTTCCTCGTCCAGCAGACGCACCTGCAATACAGGCGCGTCCGCCGCGGACTCCAGAACGGCCTGGGACAGCGCATGACCGTCGCTGTCCAGAATCAAATATAACCGTTCCATTACCGCGCCTCCTTTTTCTTTGGCGCCGCCGGGGGCGCGGCGTTGGACCCGTTATCCACAGCCTGCCGTTCCCGGCGCGCCTTATCGGGATCATTGGGGTCAAAATTGAGGAAATAGACATAGATTTCCACGATAGCCCGATACAGGCTGTCGGGAATCTCCTGCCCCAGCGACAGTTGGGAAAGCATGGTAGCCAGCGAGTTGTCCTCATAGACCGGCACGCCGCTTTCCGTAGCAACTTCAACGATTTTTTCCGCTAAAAAACCCATGCCGGAGGCAACTACCACCGGCGCGCCGCTGCCCCCTTCATACCGCAGGGCCACAGCGGAACGGTCACGCCTTGACATCGACGCCACTTCCTCTCCTGAAAATTTGCGGGAACACGCTGGAAATAGGCACCGGCTGTTCCATCGGCCGCACCAGCACGTTATTGGCCTGCAAACCGTTTTCGGTTAAGATTCTGGTCAGTTCGCCGCTGACGGTGTCCGCAAACGGCGCAACGCTCTGGGGGCAAAATACTTGTACATCTACATTTTCCCGCTGGCAGGTGAGGACCATATCGAAAAATCCCAGATCCTGAATATCGATCTTGAACAGGAACCGGATCACATTGTCCTGATCGCCGCGGCCGCGCTGCATATTTTCCTCCGCGTCCGGGTCTACCCATACCTCGCTGAACATCATCCGTCCGTCCCACATCAGGGGCAGAATCATATGGTTGAGAGGCATGAAGACACTTTCATTGACGAGCAGAGCGGAGATAATGTTCCGAAAATTTTCCTGGGCTTCCGCACCCGCCCCGCCCCGCAGAGCACGGCTGGCGGTTTTAGAGAGCTGCTGGGCGAATTGATCGTTTTCCGCCGCCTTCATGAAACCGCCGCTGTCAATCAGCTTCATCAGCGCGTCGTCGGACAGATCGCCCAGCCGTTCCCGGATAACGCCATGCGCGTTGAGCTGGTGGAAGGCTTGCAGCAGATTCTCTTTCGAGCCGTTCTCAAAACGCGCCACGTCCAAAGCCAGCATATTAATAAGAGTACGGGACAGGCCCATATCATTGGTCCGGGACGTATAGTTGGACAAAAACGGCAGAATCGAGCTTTGCAGCAGCTTCAAAGCCCCCTGACGGTTCCCCCGCATCAGCTGTGACTGCAAATCCGATACCATCGGCAGTAACCGGTTGCCGAAGCTGGCAGGGATGGAGCGGGTCAGCTGCGTGAGGTTGCGCAGGAGGTTGTTCTGGATATGCTGGTTGGAAGAATAGTCGTTATACCGCTTGAGAAACTGTAAAATACTGCCTCTTAACAAATCGCTGCTGCGTCCGCCATAGGCTTCCCGCAGGATAGTGAACAGCGGGCCGGAAAAACGGTTCCCCGCCTCCAGCTGGTTCTGAAAGAATTTGACCATCTCTCCCTCATCCATTTGCAGCATCTTCATCAGAGACGCCATATCCTCAGCTATGCCCTCCGACATACCCGAGTTGACCACCGTCCCCTGCACCATCCGGAAGACTTCGGTCATGGTCTCCAGCAGGTCGGGGGTGTCCTGCATCCGCTGGAGGAACGTCAAAAAATTGGAATCATAACGCAGCGCCCCCGCGCCGCCGGCATCACTGCCGCTGTCCTGCTGCTCCGTGCGGTTGTCCGGACGGCTGACCCGGTTCAGGTCCGGCGCGTTCTGTATCTGCGTGTTATTGGGGGAAACAGGGAGGTTTCGGTTGACGTTTTGGCTGTCAACCCCAGGAACCGGGTTGGTCACGCCGAGCAAATCTGGCATAGGCGATACTCCATTTCAATAAAAGTTTATTAATGTCTTAATTTTTTATCTGCTCCTGCCGATATCTCTAGTGATGAAGTCAGCGCGGGGGGCATTCTGCCCTTTTTGGACCGCCCCGCGCCAAACCAAAAATATGCAAAGAGGTGGCGTTTTATGGGCAGTGGCAATGACAGCATCCTGGATATGTACCTGTACGAAACAAATACGCTTCTGGAACAGCTGGACGGAATCCTGCTGGCATCCGAACAGGCGGACACGTTCTCGCAGGACAGCGTCAATGAGATCTTCCGCATCATGCACACCGTAAAAGGGTCTTCCGCTATGATGGAGTTCAACAACATCATGACCGTGGCCCACCGGATCGAAGATCTGTTCTTTATCATCCGGGAAAAAACCATCGACGTTGTGCCGGAACAGCTCCGGCCGGAACTGTTTGACATGATTTTCCAGGCGGTGGATTTTTTCCGCGGGGAAATCGAAAAGGTGGAAAATGGGGAACCCCTCTCCGATTCTATCGACAGTATTGTGGACAAAATTAATAGCCTGATTGATAAAATTCAAGGCAATGCCGCCGCCCCCGCCGCGGAGGAACCGCCCGCGCAGGAGCCGGAATCCAGTGCGGACACACAGGCGAAGGATATTCCCGCGCCGGTGGACAAGGCGTATCCCTTCGGCATACGGATTTATTTTGACGAGGGCAGCGGAATGGAAAACCTGCGTGCTTTCATGCTTCTCAACGGCGTGCGGGATTATACATCGGATTTCATCAGCTTTCCCGAAAATGTGGAAACAGACGCCTCTACATCCGAAATTATCTCGGAACAGGGCTTCCTGGTCTGGTTCAAAAATAAAGAGGAACGGGACAGCTCGATCCCGGCGGTCAAGCAGGC
>CAMWQV010000597.1 GCA_947176425.1 uncultured Clostridia bacterium | reverse complement strand
GATGGAGGGCGAGACCATAAAAATTTCCGGATTTTATGTGGACGAACATAACAGAATCAGCCGGGGTGTGATCTGCGGACCCCCCGAACAGGGAGAGAGTTTAGGAGTTGCGCTGGCAGAAAAATTAAAGGAGGCGGCGACATGACCGGCAAAGTAATATTAGTAGGCGCGGGACCCGGCGATCCAGGACTCTTGACTGTAAAAGGACGCCGTGCGCTGGAGAGCGCAGATGTGGTCGTCTATGACCGCCTGGTGGGTCCGGAGGTACGGGCGCTGATTCCGGCCGCGGCCAAGGCCATTGACGTGGGAAAAGAAGCGTCGCGCCATCTGATCCCCCAGGACCAGATTAATGAAATTTTACTGCGTGAAGCCCATGAGGGACATACTGTTGTGCGGTTAAAGGGCGGCGATCCGTTTGTGTTCGGACGCGGCGGCGAGGAGCTGGAAGCTTTAGCGCGGGGCGGTATCGCCTTTGAAGTTGTGCCGGGCGTGACATCCGCTATTGCGGCGGCGGCTTACGGCGGTATCCCTGTGACGCACCGGGAGCATAGTTCGTCCTTCCATATCATTACGGGACGCGCCCGCAAAGGACAGGACCCAAAAATCAACTATCCGGCGCTGGTACAGGGCGGCGGGACGCTGGTATTCTTAATGAGCGTATCGGCAGCGCCGAAGATTGTGCAGGGACTGCTGGATGCCGGTATGCCCCCTGACACGCCTGCCGCAATGGTGGAAAACGGGACTTTGCCGTCTCAAAGAAGATGCGATGCCGTATTAGGGACGCTGCTGCAAAAGGCCGAAGAAATGCAGATTCACAGTCCGGCGCTGATCGTTGTGGGAGAAGTCTGCGCTTTAGGGCCGCTGCTGTGCTGGACGGAAAAACTGCCCCTGCATGGAAAACGGGTCCTGGTGAGCCGTCCGAAAAACCGCGCCGGGACTTTATCAGACCGCCTGCGGGATTTAGGGGCGGATGTCTGGGAATTTCCCTGTATCGAAACTGTACCAATCGATCCCTGTCCGCAGATGGAGGCGGCGCTGCGTGACCTGCACAATTATCAGTGGCTTGCCTTTACCAGTGCCGCCGGTGTGGAGCTGTTCTGGAACTGCCTGCGGAAACTGGGACGGGACACACGGTATCTGAGCGGCGTACAGCTGGCGGCAATCGGTCCCGCTACCGCAAAGGCTCTGGAAAACTGCGGACTTGCCGCGGACCTGGTGCCGGATACCTATGACGCGTTTCATTTGGGCGCGGCGCTGGCGGAACAGGCTTCCGGAAAAGTCCTGCTGCTGCGTGCGGAGGAAGCATCCCCAGCCCTTCCGGAACAGCTCGCGCTGAAACAAATTGTTTTTGATGACATCCCTGTCTATCGTACCAATTACGGCTGTCCGCAGTCGGACGAACTGCGGAACGCTCTGGGGGAAAAACGGCTGGACTTTGTAACGTTTACCTCTGCCTCTACCGTCAAAGGCTTTATTGCCGCCGCCGGACTTGACGCCGGTTTCAGCGGTATTACGGGCCTGTGCATCGGGGAACAGACCGCCGCAGAAGCAAAACGGCATAACATCCCTGTCAGAATCGCAAAAGCCGCCACAATCGACGCTCTTGTTGAATTGGCGGCACAGTTATAAAGAGGAGGAACCTTATTATGGATCTGATTCACCGTCCGCGCCGCCTGCGCCGTACAGACGCTGTCCGCCGTCTCTGCCGGGAGACCCGCGTTTCCCCTGACAGCCTGATTTATCCCATCTTTTTTGATGAAACGCTGCACGGTATCCGCCCTATTTCCAGCCTGCCGGGACAATATCACTATGGGTTGGACGCCGTTCATCAGGCGGTTGACGACTGTCTGGAACACGGCGTAAAGCACTGTATTCTGTTCGGACTTCCGGCGGGAAAAGACGCCTGCGGCAGTTCCGCTTATGACGAAAACGGCGTGATTCAGAAGGCGGTGCGTGCAATCAAGGCATCTTATCCGGATTTCAACGTAATTACAGATGTCTGTCTCTGCGAGTACACCGATCACGGACACTGCGGGATTTTACACGGTCATGAAGTAGACAATGACGATACGCTGGAGGTACTGGCAAAAACCGCTCTCAGCCATGCCGCCGCTGGTGCGGATATGGTCGCGCCGTCGGATATGATGGACGGACACACCGCGGCAATCCGCAGTACGCTGGACCGGAGCGGATTCAGCCGGACCGCGATTATGGCCTACTCCGCAAAATACGCGTCCGCGTTCTATGGGCCTTTCCGTACAGCCGCCGGGTCCTCGCCTTCCTTTGGGAACCGCAAGGGCTATCAGATGGACCCCCACAACCGGCGGGAAGCTCTCAGAGAATGTGCGCTGGATATTGAGGAGGGCGCGGATATTATTATGGTCAAGCCCGCGCTGAGCTATCTTGATATTATCCGGAAATGCGCGGACAGTTTTGACTATCCCCTCTGTGCGTATTCCGTTTCCGGTGAGTACGCAATGATCAAATCCGCCGCCGCGTCCGGACTGCTGGACGAACACCGTACCATGTGCGAAACGGCGCTGTCTGTCTTCCGGGCGGGTGCGGATATGCTGATTACGTATTATGCAAAAGAATTAGCCGGCGCTATGCGTGCCGGAGAGATCGGGTGATCCCCGGAGCGGCGAAAGGGGCTGTCTCAAAACGATGAAAAGATCGCAGAGAGACAGCCCCATTCTTATTTGCCGTACCGATTGCCCTTCTGAGGCTATATTTGTGCCAGAAGGAATACCCGCACCACCTAAATCAATTACTATAAGTTTGAAACATTCCCGGTGGAAGAGGAGTAAAAAAGGGAATGGAAAAG
>CAMWQV010000596.1 GCA_947176425.1 uncultured Clostridia bacterium | reverse complement strand
GGAGAATCCCTGTCTACTTCTGGCCTGGGAAGCACTGGCGGAACCCTGTCGTTCCCGACTGCCGGAAGCTACACCATTTCCGCCAGCATCACCGGCGTATCCGGCGCTACCGCCAGAGATGCCAAAACCGTCGTTGTCCTGCGGGATACCGTCTTTTCCGGTAAGTTCTCTATGAACCTCTATTGGGACCGCAACGGCAACGACATGGATTCCCATATGTACTTCTATGATGCCAGCGGCGCTCAGGTAGGCCACGTCTATTACGGCAACCGGACTGACTGCGGCTGTTCTCTGGATATTGATGATACCCAGGGCGGCACGGGCGAGTGGCTGACCGTGGACTTTGACGGCATCCCTGATGAAGTAACCAGAGTTGACGTTTCCATCTACGGTTATCGCGGAGATGCTACGGTTTGGATGATTCTCAAGCAGGAGAATACCATCGTGGACGGCCTGGGCAATGTGACAACGGAAGTAAAACAGCCTGTGCGTCTGGATACCAACGTCACCGCACACCAGACCGTATCCTTCGGCTACTTCCTGCGTAATGGTAATTCCTGGGATTTCTACGGCTATGACGGTTCCATCGTGCATGGTTCCGGCACTCTATAAAATATGAAAGCGAGGACATTTATGAATCATAAGACGAAAACCCACCGCATTTTGAGCTGGCTGCTGGCTATGTGCATGATCGTGGGGCTGCTGCCTGCCCAGGCGTTTGCGGCCTCCATTGACGATGATCCCTCCACCTGGCCCGCGCCGGACGAGCAGTACACGGCTCCCGACAAGAATCCGGTGTACCTCTATCTGGACTTCACAGACGAAGATCACAGCGGCGTTCGTGCCGCCCACTATTGTACGACTGGGGCGGAAATGACCAATGAAACCGTCAAGGCTACATCGACCACGGACGGCTACGTTAAGTACATCTGTAACACCTGCGGCGGCTGGGCGCAGATCAATGTTCCGGCTCTGACGCTGGATGCCTTTGAACTGGACCCCGCCTACCGCAGCGCGGTGGAAAATGGTGTGGAGTACAACGGTAATGTTTATACGCTGGTCTACA
Source organism: uncultured Clostridia bacterium (assembly GCA_947176425.1). GTDB lineage: Bacteria > Bacillota > Clostridia > Oscillospirales > Oscillospiraceae > Pelethomonas. Next base: position 1,761 of record CAMWQV010000596.1, on the reverse strand, counting down.
ACATCAAGCCTGCCATGCAGCGGTATGTCGGCCCCTGCCTGGAGAACCATGTTGCTATCACCGCACCGGGAACATATCACATTCAGATCACGGTAGACGGCAGTATTTACGACAATGTGCAGCTTGTTACAGAGGAAACCCTGACAGTACATCCCAAGGGGATTCCCTGGACAGCCACCTTCGACAGCAAAATCTATGATGGTGTCAGCCTGCTGGACGGCGTATCTGTCACCTATCAGGATGTGGAGGGCAACACTGTCCCCGCCGTGCTGTCCGCCTATCTGATGAAGGCAGAGAATGGCGAAATGGTGGTTGACAGTGCTTCTCCCGCCACCCAGCCTGTGGCCGCTGGCCCTTATGCGATCAGTGCAACCATCACAGATGAAAACTATGTGTGGAGGCTGGAGGACGGCACCTACCGCACTGTTCGCACACCGGTCTGGATTCTGCCCTCTGCCAGCGATATTTATGTGGGTGAAACCATCAACGACATCACCCTTACCACTGGCGGCGGCGCTTACACCTGGACGCTAGACAGCAGTTACAATGGCTTTGATTCCAGCCGTCCCGGAACGACCTATGCCCGCGCTGCCGTATCCAGAACCAACGGCGCACAGATCGGGCAGGTGACGATCCCCGTCACCGTCAAGGCGCGGCCCATTATCAGCGTTGATCCCGTGACCGCCAACGGTTCTATTGGGGATTCTTTCCATTCTCTCAATCTGCCGGATACTGTTACCGTAACTGCCAAGGGTACAAACGGGAATATCTCTGTCTCCGGCGTTCCCGTGACCTGGGACAGCAGCGGCTACAACAGCAATCTTTTGTCCCAGTCTGTGCCGGGGACCCTGCGGCTTACTGGATTCCCCCAGCTCAGCAGCGAGAACATCCCCGCTTTTTCCGCGAGAATCAATCTGACCTATGGTTCCGTGATCGCCCCTGTTATCAATCCCTTCTCCAAGATTTACGATGGGAACACCACGGTTCTGCCGCTCCCGGAGATGCCCGATGGCGTGGCTTCTGTGAGCGTCCGGTATAAGGGTGCTTCTAATGCCGGAGCCGCCTATGAAAGCACTACGCCCCCTGTGAACGCTGGCAGCTACAATGCTACCGTGTACTTTACCATGCAGACGGGCTACACCCAGCTTGCCAATATCATTGTTTCCTATACGATTGATAAGGCGGCACAGACCTGCTCTGTCCCCACGCTGGCTAGTGCTGCCACCAATTCTCTGACGCTGAACACGGTGAGCAACGCCGAGTACAGCCGGGATGGTATCGTCTGGCAGTCCAGCCCGGAGTTCCGCAACCTGGATTCCGGTATGACCTACACCCTCTATCAGCGGCTGAAGGCTACTGCGGACGGCAACTATGATGTGTCTCCCGCCGCCTCCGATTCCTTCTCTACGGAGTACGCTACAGTCAATCCCGGCGATTTGAGCGCCGCTATCCGGCCCCAGTCCTATCCCTACACCGGCAATCCCATTGCCTATCAGGTCCCCTCGATCTCCCTTGTCGCCCTGACTTCCGTGACTTATGAAGTGGACGGGGAGACAACTGCCGTTGCGCCCACCGATGCTGGGACCTATCCCGTGACGGTCAGCTTCACCATGCAGGCTGGCACGGCGCAGATCGACCCCAAGACTACCACGCTGACCATCACCAAGATCGCGCAGGATGCCCCTGCCGAGCCTCGCGCCAGCAGCACCGGGACCAACAGCATCACCATTGCCGCTATCCCCGGCGCGGTGTTCTCCATTG
>CAMWQV010000595.1 GCA_947176425.1 uncultured Clostridia bacterium | reverse complement strand
GTGGGGGTGGGGGCAGGCGCGTGGGATCAGATTCTCCACCGCTCACTCTGACGCCCTTGCCGCTTACGGTATCCTATGTTTCATCTGCCCCAGGGGTGCTTTGTCCGGCCCGCCGCTTTTTTTGCCTGTCCGTCATGATTCGATGGTTTTACGCGAAAACTGACGCCTGTTATGGGCGATATGTTCGTGAAATGTGAGGTGTACGAATTATGGAATACTTTCCTGCGCCGCTGGAAAAATTAGTGGAGCAGTTCGCCAGCCTGCCGGGCATCGGCGGAAAATCAGCCCAGCGTCTGGCTTTCCATGTGCTGAGCCTGTCCGACCAGGAAGCGAAAGAGTTTGCGGACGCCATTTTGGAAGCGAAAGAGAAAGTGACCTGCTGCCCTGTGTGCCAGAACCTGACCGACGGCGGGATTTGCTCCATCTGCGCGTCTGCCAAACGCGACGAGAGCGTAATTTGTGTGGTTGCCGACCCCAGGGACGTGGCGGCAATTGAACGCGCCAGGGAATATATGGGCCGCTATCATGTGCTGCACGGCGTTATCTCCCCTATGAACCATGTGGGACCGGACGATTTGCAGATTACATCGCTGGTGGAACGCGTGGCCCAGGGAGATGTGCGGGAGGTCATTATGGCGACCAACCCCGACACTGAGGGAGAGGCCACCGCAATGTACATCGCCCGGCTGCTGAAACCGTTCGAGGTGCGCGTCACCCGTCTGGCTTACGGCATCCCCGTGGGCGGACATCTGGAATTTGCCGATGACGCAACCCTGATGCGTGCCCTTGAGGGACGCAGGGAACTTTGACGGTTTTTACCGGGAGGTTGAAAATGGCTTCTAAATTGGAGTTTGTTCAATATGCTGCCGACCAGATGCGGGAAGCGGGAGAAATCACATATCGAAAAATGTTCGGGGAGTACGGCGTATACTGTAATGGGAAGATATTCGCGCTGATCTGTGATGACCAGCTTTTTATCAAAATCACAGAAGCAGGGAAACAGTTCGCCCCGGAGCTGGAAGCTGTGCCGCCGTATGAAGGCGCAAAACCTTATTTTTTGATTGCGGATGTGGATAATAAGGACTTTTTGACGGAATTTATACGGATTACCTGTGCAGAACTGCCCGCCCCAAAACCGAAAAAAAAGAAGCAATAAAAATTTTGCCTGCATATTAATATTGTGAAAATCACTCATCCGTCAGACAAGAATTTTGTTGGATGGGTGATACTTTTTGTCCGAACCAAACATGGGTATCCCGATAATTTCTTGGTAAGATGCGGGGAATTTGCCAAATATAACCGCCAAACTTCGTAAACTTTACCAAATTCACAGCAAATTTCACAGATAGGCTTTTCTTTTTTGCCAAATTCGTGTACAATATATCTGCGAGTCCAATGAGGCGGATATCCGTCTCCGCAAAATCTGTATAGGAGGAGAAATTTATGGACAAGTTCTTCAAAATTTCTGAACGCGGCAGTTCCCTTCGGACAGAGATTGTAGGCGGCATTACCACTTTTTTTGCTATGGCCTATATCATCTTTGTCAATCCTGGGATGCTGTCTGACACCGGTATGGACTTCAACGCGGTCCTGCTGGCTACCTGCATCAGTGCGGCGGTCAGCTGCATTCTTACCGGGCTGCTGGCTAACGCGCCCTTTGCACAGGCTCCCGGCATGGGTCTCAACGCCTTTTTTACCTATACCGTATGTCTTGGTATGGGCTACACCTGGCAGGAAGGCTTGGCAATCGTGCTGCTGAGCGGTATCCTGTTCCTGGTCATCGCGGTCAGTCCCCTTCGCAGCAAGATTATCGCCGCGATTCCCGGATTCCTGAATAGGGCAATCTCCGCAGGAATCGGCCTGTTCATCGCCTTTATCGGGCTGCTGAATGTCTCTTTAATTTCTTTTGCTTCCGGTGTGCCCGCTCTGAATTTCAAGGGCAATCCTGACGGCCTGCTGACCTTAATCGGCCTGCTGATTACCGCGGTCCTGATGTGCTACAAGATCAAGGGCGCAATCGTCATCGGCATTATTGTGACCACCCTGATTGGCCTGCCGATGGGCTGCACCACCCTTCCGGAAGCGATTACTATGGAAGGTATTTCTTTAGCGCCGGTGTTTATGAAACTGGACATGGGCGGCGTTATGGCAAAAGGCTTTCTGCCCCTGATTACCGCTGTCATCAGTTTCGCGCTGGTAGATTGCTTTGATACCGTCGGCACCCTGATTGGTACTGCGACCAACGCCGGTATGACCGACCGCCGCGGCAATCTTCCCGGCGGCGACCGTGCGTTGATTGCCGACGCTGTCGCTACCTGCTGCGGCGCGTGCTTAGGCACTTCCACTGTCACAACCTTTGTCGAATCCTCCACCGGCATCTCTGAGGGCGCACGGACCGGCGTCAGTTCGATTGTCGTAGGCGTTATGTTCCTGCTGTCCACGTTCCTGGCCCCGATTGCCTCTGTCATTCCCTCCGCCGCCACCGCCCCGGCGCTGATTATTGTCGGCGTCCTGATGATGAAGGGCGCGGCCGCTGTTGATTGGAACGATCTGGAATGCGCGATTCCCGCGTTCCTGACTATCTCAACAATGGCGTTCGCTTACTCCATTTCCGACGGCATCGGCTTCGGCTTTATTTCTTACAGCGTCATCAAGCTGGCCCGCGGCAAAGCAAAGGAAGTCCCCGTGCTGGTGTATGTTATTGCGGTGCTGTTCATTTTGAAGTATATCCTCACAAACATCTAAACGGCAAATGCAGGCTGCCGGAGAACTGGCTGGTTCCACTGCAGCTTTTATGTTGTTATTCGCCGTCAGATTTAGGCGGTTCAGGAGG
>CAMWQV010000594.1 GCA_947176425.1 uncultured Clostridia bacterium | reverse complement strand
GAGCAGTCAGTTGCTGGGCGGCTGATAAAAATTTAATCCCACCGCAGTTGAAATCAGTCAACTGCGGTGGGATTGTATGGGTGATTCTATAAAAATTCAGGTTTGCACACGGGGTTTCAAAAAATTGAGTCTGAGTAGAGAATTACCAAAAAATATGCAAAATTTCCCCGCATTTCCGCGCTAAAAATTGGGATATTTTAATCCTGCAAATTATATATTCAGCTATATGTCTCTGAAAGTTTAGGGTTTATAAGCATATCCCAATATTACAGAACAATATAGTCGACTTTAAGACTCATATACCCCGTGTGCAAATCCCGATTTTTTCTATAAATGACCGCTTCCGTCTGCCGGACGGTATGGGATGGAGGGAAGTATTACTACAGGCGGTCCTTTACAAAATCGTCGTTATGCGGTAGCTTATTTTTGTTGCCGTTTTACAGGGATTTGACAGTTGTACATTACTTTTCCCTCATTGTCTCATAAATTTTTCTAAACCTATTTGACTTGTCGTCAGACGATGAACGTGATGGGGAATCCGTCAGCATTGAAAACCAAAAGCTCCTGCTGCAACGGTATGTCCGTGAGCGGGGCTGGAGTGAGCAAGACGGTCACGGCAGTCAATTCAGGTATTGGGCTGGTGTGGCCGTTCCATATATCGTTTATAATTGTCTATGCGGTGAAGTTCGTCAACCTCGAATCCTCGGTTTAAAGACCCGGACCCTGTCTCCCTCTTGCAGGGCCCGCTGAAACGATCCCCGCGTACCGTTGACTACGACAGCGGTTCCGGTTTGGTTCTTGAGGATGCCGGGAGCGTTATACTTTTGGGCGTATAGCGACAGCGCGTCCAAAACCACGGCCCCCTCCGGCAGTTCCAGCCGGACCTGCCGCCGGAAAAGTGCCGCCTCGGGCAGGGCGGCCTGAAGATAGATCCTCACTTGGCATCCTCCGTCTCTGCGCTGTCTCCGTACAGGTCCCGCAGCACGAGGTCCAGCCCACCAAGTTCCCGTAGGGCGGCCTGGGTAGGCACGCCCTCCTTGTCCCAGTCCAGGGCGTCATACAGGCTGTCAACCATTAGGTCAAACTTCAGCGTCTTCTTGCCCAGCGCTTCGTTGAAGGCCGGTGTGGTCATGCGTTTGGATATGGTGAACTGGCTTCGGCGGATTCCTTCCCGGAGATTGAACGCTTGTCGCATCGTGAACAGCCGCAGTCCCAGCTTCCGCTTTTCTTCGCTGTCATAGTAGTGGCCTGTGATAGCCTCAAGGCTCCGGAAAATGGCGTCGGGGTCTCCGTAGTCATAGCCGAAGGCGCACGCGCCGCTGGCGTTCATAATCTCCGTGTCGATAATGGCTTCCACGTCCTGCTCACCCGTATTACGCAGGGAGGTGTCGGGGTCGAAATCCTTAGAGGTCGTCACTTTGCTGATGGCCGCTTTCACATGTCTGCCGGGAGTGGGGTCGGCCAGATAGGTGCGGCCGAGGCCGTACAAATAGCGGGCATCGTGCTGGGGCTGTTCAATCCCATTGGCTACCACCAAGAATTCTTCGCCCCGGCCGAGCAGTACCGCCGCCTTTCGGGAACCCATAGACAGAGCCCTGCCAACTTCGGTCTGGCCTTCTCCCATCAGCTTCAATACGTCCACGATGGCGTCGCCGCAGCCCCAGTTGAGATGGATCCCATCCAGCTCCTCATGGGTAATCAGGCCGTTTTCATAGCACTCCATCGCCCAGGCGATGGTGGAACCGGCGGAGATGGTATCAAAGCCGTACTCGTTGCAGAGTTGGTTGGCCATACAGACCGACTCGACGTCCTTGTTGAGCATCAGCGGCCCAAAGGCGCCCATGGTTTCGTACTCGGGACGGGTGGTTTCCAGCCGGCCCCAGGATTTGGTATCCATCTCCATATAGTAGCTGCATCCCACATGGCAGCTGGAGCAGCGGAACTTCTTTTTCCTATATTTTTTCAGTCCATGGGAACTTTGCTTTGCCGCATCCTCACGGGTGTACATCAGGTTCGTAGCCGTCCAGTTCTTCACGCCAGTGTCCCCTGTAGCTACGGACTCCTCAAAGGTCCCGCCGGTGCCGTAGAAGAAAAAGTCCCGGCATGTGGGATCGGTCAGGAAAAGCTTAAATTCCTTCTGGATAATTTCCCACTGGATCTTTGACAGCTTCGCCGGGTCCGCCGCCGGCGTTTTTCCGCTTCCCCGGACCACAACGGCCTTCAGTTTCTTGGAACCCATGACGGCACCGGAGCCGCCCCGGGCCGCCGCCCGGTGCTCGTCGTTCATGATGGCCGCCATATAGGAGAGATGTTCCCCTGCCGGGCCAATCTGCGCTACGCCGGAATTTTTTCCGTATTTCTCTTTCAGGCGCTTCTCACAGTCGCTGGTCCTCAGTCCCCAGAGGTCCGCCGCGTCCAGGATCTGGACCGTTCCCTCATCTACCAATATGTACACAGGCTTGGGGGAAATCCCAGAGACAAAGATGGCGTCATAGCCGGATTCCCGCAGATGCTGGCCGAAAAAGCCGCCGGAGTTGGCGTCGTTCCAGCCCCCGGTCACCGGGGACTTGGATACTACGGTATAACGTCCGCCGAAGAGCGCGCCGGTGTTGTTCAGCGGGCCGGACACAAAACCAAGCATACTCTCCTCGCCAAAGACGTCCGTGTGGGCTGGCATCCGATCATAGAGAATCTTCGCACCGAGGCCCGGCCCGCCCAGGAAATTTCGCGCATCCTCCTCCTTCAGAGGCTCCACCCTTGTCTCTCCAGTAGTTAAGTCTATAAACAGGAGTTTTCCCATATAACCATGCATTGTCTTTCCTCCTAAAACAACA
>CAMWQV010000593.1 GCA_947176425.1 uncultured Clostridia bacterium | reverse complement strand
GATTATGACTGGCCGACAGAACACCCTCGTTTTTTGGAAAGGATTGGGGTCAAAACAAAAATCTATTACGCATCGCCGGACGATCCAGAATATGAACGCAAACAAGGACAAGCTATTGAAGCTGTTAAAGCAGCACTGAACGACAACAGAGCTGCTGTGGTATGGGGCATTGATACAGGCGAATTTGGGCTGATTGTGGGTTTCGATGATGAAGACGGCGTTTTCTTCACAAAGGGGATCGGCAGCAGCAATACCGGCAGCAGTATCCCGGTGCTGTATAAAAACTTGGGAAAAACGTTTGCTGGTGCCCCTGTCCTGTATGTCGAAATACCGGATTCCATTCAAACCATCGACTGGAAACAGGCACATTATCATTCCTTGGAGCTTTATGCACAAGCGATGACCTGCGTGAGTGACCAGGCCGATAGAGCTTACGGCATGGACGGATATGATCTGTTGATCTCCTGCTTAAAAAATGATAACTGCGATTCCTTCGGACTGCGGTATTGTATGGGTGTCTACTATGAGCGAAAAGATGCCATGTTGCTTTATTTGCGCGAAATCCGAGATGTCTTTTCAAGTCCAGCTATTGATCCTGTCATAGACGGATTTAAGCGGGTAGCAGGGCTTTACCGTCAGCTTCTATTCGATGTGCTGGCCCAGGGGACAGATGGCTGGAACCATTTATGGCGTGAAGTAAACAATGAGAAATATTCAGAAATAATCCAAATTGTTGAGAAGATCAAGGACCAGGAAGTGCAGATTGTGAATAGTATTAACCAGCTTCTGGATCGCCGCTTATGACAGGACACAGGCGGTTTCCGGTGTGAGCTAGCGGGACACCTATACCACCATTATGGGGAACCTGCTGACCATGGGTGCCCAAAAGTAATTCGCTTATCAGGTGAGCTAACTAAAATACGCGGTTATTGAAACTGTTTGCCATGTAATATATGATTAGTTTATCAGCTGATAGTTATGACAGGCGTGATAAATATTGGAGGAATAACGTATGAACATGGACATAGGAAGCACAATCAAGAAACTGCGTGTGGACAGCAAAGTGACACAGGAGGAAGTTGCCGATTATTTAGGAATCTCTTTTCAGGCGGTCAGCAAGTGGGAGACAGGAACCACCATGCCGGATATCGCCCTTCTGCCTAAAATCGCGGCTTTCTTTGGGGTCAGGATCGATGACCTGTTTTCTGTGGATCACGAGGATGAGCTGAAGCGCATCGAGCACATTTTGGGCCATGAGGGGCTGTCTGAACAAAACTACTTCTACGCAAGGCGGATTCTGGATGCTTCTTTGCAGGATGACCCGGATCATGTAAGGGCTTTGAAGTTATACGCGCGATTGTATTTGCACAGAACAAATGATGATCTGCTGGAAGCGGGAAGAATGTTGGAACGGGCCATGAAGAAGTCTCCGCTTGATGAGGAGATATTTGGACTGTATCAACAGGTTCGCGGCGGGGGAGCTTATAAGGCTCACAGTGACGACGATTGGTTTATCCGCGTATGTGAACCCTATGCGGAAAAGTTCCCTCAGAACTCCAAGCTCATGGTTACGCTGATTGAGGCGATGATCCGTGTGAGATATTTTGAGCGGGCAGAAAAATATATTCATCTGATGCAGCTTGATGACAGTAAAGAATATCTGCGTCAGGTATATTTCGGAGATCTTGAGCTGGCAAGAGGAAATCCCGATCAAGCAAAAGCCATATGGGATACTGTGTCCGAGGATGACTGTAGGGGACAGTACGAGGCCGGGGAAAGATTCAATCGAATCAATGAATATGACCGGGCAATCAAGTGCTTTCAGAATGCGTTTCATAAGGCTGCCCCGCCCAGGTATCTTGATGCAATATTTTCGCTTGCTTTTCTTTACACGAAGCTGGGAAGAAAAGCAGAGGCCATTGAAGCATGGCAGCTCATTATAGACACACTGGCGGCAGATTATAATGATTGCGACAGCGAAACTGTGAAATGGGCGCATAACGAAATACGCAAATTGCAGGAAGCATAAAGCTATGTAAAGCATTCCTTACCCCCGTGCGGAGCGAATCTCCGTCAACGAGGTCCGCTCCGCTTATCGTCTCCGCTTCCGCAAAGACGAAATCACTGCTGGCCGACTGATCGAGGTGGGCCTGGAGGACGCACTGAACAAAGAAAATCAGTGGCGAATTTGTTGCGATAACCGATACCACTCCGCACTCAAGGTCGGGAAAGCTGTGTCCTGCTGTGGTAGAGTACAGTCAGACAAGGGGGAAAATAAGATGGACTGGATCACCGGACTGCAAAGAGCTGTCGATTACATGGAGGAGCACCTGCTGGAAGATATTCGCTATGAGGATATTGCGGCGGAGAGTTTTTCTTCCAGCTATCATTTCCAGCGGGTGTTCAGCATTCTCTGCGGCTTTACCATCGGGGAATACATCCGGTGCCGCAGGCTGTCGCTGGCGGGCGCGGAATTGGCCGGAGGCGGTATAAAAGTCATCGATGCCGCTTTGAAGTACGGGTATGAAAGTCCGGACAGCTTTGCGAAGGCGTTTCAGAAGTTCCACGGCGTGCTGCCATCGCAGGCCAGGAACAACGGCGCAAAGCTGCGGTCCTTTTCCCGCCTTGTACTGAAATTTTCATTGGAGGGCGGCAAACTGATGAATTATCGAATCGAAGAAAAAGCGGAAATGATCCTGACCGGGTACAAAGCGCATTTTACCGGGACTCCCTATGGGCAGGACCGCGAGCGGCAGGAGGAACAGTTTTTTATCACGACGCGGGGCAAGCAGTGGTTTTTGCGGGGCGCGGCCGACGAGATGGATACGTACTGCGT
>CAMWQV010000592.1 GCA_947176425.1 uncultured Clostridia bacterium | reverse complement strand
GGAAGGGCTACCCTGTCCTTCCCTTTATTTTTGCCAATTCAAATTATACACTTACCTGACACCTACAGGGAAAAATAATGGGACTTTCTATTGACATCGTTATTTTCTTGCATTAACATAGGATAGTATGGAACAATCGACGGAAATACTTCAATTAACTTTGCTTTTTGTTGAGAAAGGAGCAGATGAATATGGCAGATGTAAAGATTTATGTTGATGACACATTACAAAAGCAGGCCGAACTGGTTCTTACAGATATTGGCCTCAATCTATCCACTGCGATGGCACTGTTTCTTAAGCAGGTAGTCCGCTGTAATGGGATTCCGTTTGAACTGCGTGCCGACCCATTTTACTCCGCTGAAAACCAGGCGCGGCTGCTGAACGCCAAAGAACAGATGGAACATGGCGGCGGAACAGTACATGAACTGCTTGAGGTGGACGAGACCTTCAGGGATACTGGAGCCGCCGGATCGACCAAGCGAACAGGCTTGACTACCGTATTATTGACGGTCGAATCGAAATTCTGCAATGCAGATCTCACTATAGACAATAACAGAGAATACGAATCGGGAGATCATTCAATGGTTTCCCGATTTATCAAGCAAAATTTTCAATGGAAAAATCGATTCTGACGTTGCAAAACGGACAAAAAAGAGATACTATATAGGTGCCATGCCAGATGACAGGCAGGCTATAATAAAAGAAACCGGGGGATGCGCATATGGAACGCACAAAACGGCTGAATCTGTCCATGCTTTTCGACTTCTACGAAATGACAATGGCAAACGGCTACTACCGCAAGGGGATGCAGGAGCATATCACCTACTTCGATGTCTTTTTCCGCAGAGTGCCGGACGGCGGCGGTTTCGCTATAGCGGCGGGATTGGAACAGCTGGTGGAGTATATTCAGGACCTCCACTTTGATGAGGAAGATATCGCCTATCTCCGGAGCAAGAAGCTCTTTGAGGAAGATTTTTTGGAGTACCTGCGGAAGTTCCGCTTCACAGGCGATATCTGGGCCGTACCGGAAGGCACGCCGGTTTTCCCCAACGAACCGCTGGTAACAGTCCGGGCGCCGGCGTCTCAGGCCCAGCTGATCGAGACATACGCGCTGCTGGCGATTAACCATCAAAGCCTGATTGCCACAAAAGCAAACCGGGTTGTCCGTGCCGCTCAGGGACGGACCGTGCTGGAATTTGGTTCCCGGCGGGCGCAGGGCGTGGACGGCGCGATTGTAGGCGCACGGGCGGCCTATATCGGGGGCGTACATGGAACCGCCTGCGCAATCAGCGATCAAATCTACGGCGTACCGGCGGCGGGAACGATGGCCCATTCCTGGGTGCAGATGTTTGACAGCCAGTATGAAGCCTTTAAGACTTACTGTGAAATCTATCCCACTAACGCGGTTCTTTTAGTGGACACCTATAATACGCTGAAAAGCGGCGTTCCGGACGCGATTCGTGCCTTTAACGAAGTTTTGCGGCCCAAAGGGATCACAAAATGCGGCATTCGTCTGGATTCCGGCGATATTGCGTATCTAACCAAAGAGGCCCGCAAACTGCTGGACGCCGCCGGTTGGGAGACCTGTACCATTTCCGCGTCCAACTCTCTGGATGAGGAACTGATTCGGGACCTGCTTCAGCAAGGCGCAAAAATTGACTGTTTCGGCGTTGGTGAGCGGCTGATCACGGCCCGCAGCGAACCGGTCTTCGGCGGTGTGTATAAGCTGGTGGCGGTGGAGGCGAAAGACGGGACCATCACGCCAAAAATCAAGATCAGCGAAAATGTGACCAAGATCACCACGCCTCACTACAAAAAACTGTACCGTTTTTACGGAAATGATACCGGCAAAGCCATCGCAGACTATCTGGCGGTCCACGATGAAACAGTGGACGACAGCCAGCCGCTGACCATCTTTGACCCCGACGCCACCTGGAAGAAAAAACAGGTCTACAACTTCACCGCACGGGAATTGCAGGTGCCGGTCTTCAAAGACGGACAGCTGGTGTATGGGCTGCCCGCGCTGGAGGATATCCGCACATACTGTCTGGCGCAGGTGGATACGCTTTGGGATGAGGTCAAGCGTTTTGACAATCCTCATAAATATTATGTGGATCTTTCGCAGAAACTCTGGGATATCAAGCACGGCCTGCTGGAGAAAAACAGCTGACGGCGGGCAACAATATTTTTAGTTAGGAGACCTATGTGAAGCGTCCAGTCAAGCAAACCACGGAACGGCGCATTTCCGCAGCTCTGCGCATTGCCTTTGTGATGACGCTGCTGCTGCTGAATACCGGCGCAGTGCTGCTGCTGACCTCTTTTCTTCAGGTCCACACGGCCATTATATTCGGCATTCTGGAGGCGGCGGCAATCGCCGCGGCAGTCAATATTCAGTCAAGCCCCGCAAGCGTCAGCTATAAGCTGGCCTGGACGCTGTTTATTCTGGCGGTCCCGGTGGCTGGTATGATCCTGTACGTCCTCTGGGGCGGGAATATACAGAGCAAACGCCTGGATCTTCTCCCGGCAAAACCGCCGCCCAGCCGGGAGAAGGACCGGGCGCATTCCGGAGAAAATGAGAAGCGTCTGGCGGCAGCGCTGCCGAACTGGAACCGGGCGGCACGGCTGCTGCGGCGGCGGGGTTTTTTGCTGTACAAAGATACAGCGGCAGTCTATTTTCCGTCCGGTGAGGCGTTTTTTGCGGACGCGGCGGCAAAAATGGCGGCGGCGGAACGGTTTATTTTTCTGGAATATTTCATTCTGGCCGAGGGCGCTTTATGGGACCGGCTGCTGGAGATTTTGATTGACCGTGCCCGGCATGGGGTGGCGGTCAAGATCATCTT